>JAICLH010000296.1 GCA_025927495.1 Gemmatimonadaceae bacterium | reverse complement strand
GGCGTCGACGGCGATCGCGCGCTGGTCTTCGAGCTCCACTTGCCCGCCGCGCGCTACGACTCGACCGCGCGCGCGTTTTTTTATGAGGACGTCGCCGCGCGCATTGCTCGGCTGCCAGGCGTGCGGGCTGCGGGCGGCATCTCGAAGCTTCCCGCCACGGGCGAGTACCACGAGTGGGGCACGATCCCGCTCACCGGGCCTAACGTTGGCCTGACGGAAGGGAACCTCGGCGCCCAACAGCGCGTCGTGTCGGGCGACTACTTCCGCGCGGTCGGCATTCGCATCCTCGAGGGGCGCGCCTTCGATGCGCGCGACGGCGTCGGCACGCCGAAGCGCGTCGTAGTGAGCACATCGGCCGCGGCGCGACTGTTCCCAGGCGTCGACCCGATCGGCCAGCGGCTGCGGACCGGCGGTTTCGAGTGGGAAGTGATCGGCGTCGTACCGGATGTCTCGGTGAACGCCGAAGGCGACCGGGAACCCACGATCTATCACGCGCACGCGCAATTCGCGGGCGACCGCAATTGGGCACTCACGCAAGTGGTGTCGACGTCCGAGCCGCCCGCCGACCTCGTGCCGAGTATCCAGCGGATCGTCGCCGAGCGCGACCCGCAGCTCGTGATGTATCGGCCGATGACGCTCGCCGAGGCGATCGGCGCGGGCACGGCCCAACGGAAGTTCACGCTGGTGATGCTGGCCAGCTTCGCGCTCGTGGCCGTGCTGTTGGCTGCGTTAGGCCTCTTCGGCGCGCTCGCCTACGCGGTCAAGCTCCGGTCGCGCGAATTCGGCGTGCGGATGGCGATCGGCGCCGATCGCGGGACCATCCGCCGACTCGTGTTACGCCAGGGCTTCGTGGTGACGTTCGCCGGCATCGCGATCGGTCTTGTCGGCTCGGCCGCCTTCGCGCGCATGATGACATCGTTGGTCTTTCACGTGCGGCCGCTGGACCCGTCGGTGCTCGCGGGCGCGGCGGGCGTCATCCTCGCCGTGGGCGCGATCGCCGCGTACCTCCCCGCGCGTCGAGCGACAGCGGTGGACCCGCGGTCGATTCTGCAGTAGCGCGCTCACGATTCTGCATTCGGCACAATCACGCTCAGGCTTCGCGGTCGAATGCGATAGCGCAGCGGAGACGTGACCGCCGCCACCTCACCGTCGGTTGCGAGCAGCAGTCGCGCGGGTCGAGTTTCGATCAGACATTCCGTCACCAGCACCGACTCGAAGTCCCTCGACTGCCTCGATCGGCCCATGAGCGTCTGCAGCGCGAAAAGCATCAGCCGGGCCCAGCCGGCGTGCTTCACGATGCAAATGCTCAGCTGCCCTCGATCGATGCGGTCACGCACCCCAATGTTGAAACCTTCCAGTTGGTATTCGTTGTTGCCGACGAAGAGGAGTGGTGTCTTGTAGCGACGATCTTTCCCGTCCACCACTATCCTAACGGTAATGAAGAAAAAGCGCCGAAACGCACCAGCGCTCGCCGACAGAAGGGAACGCAGCTTGCCATGCCCAAGCCGTTTCTGCTTACGGTCGCGATCCTGAACCATCTCGGGGTAGAGCCCGAGACTCGAATTGTTAATGAACACGCGGTCGTTCACTTCGCCCACGTCGACCCGAATAGCGTTGCCGGCAATGATATTCTTCACCGCCGCCTCGAGCTCGAGCGGAATGCGCAGGTCCTTGGCGAAATGGTTGAGCGTGCCGAGCGGGAGAATACCGAGCGTGATCTCACGTCCGGCCAGCGTTGCTGCCGCCGTGCTGAGAGTACCGTCGCCCCCGCCGATGACGAGGATCCGCGGATTTTCAGCGATCGCACCGCGGATCAGCGCGTCGACCTCTTCCCCGGTCGAGGCCTCACGCACGTCGGCCTTGATGCCACCGGCGAGAAACAGCGCCGCGATCCTGGTCGCGAGATCCACTCCGCCGACAGTTCCTGCGCGTGCGTTGATGATGACCGGGATGGTGGAGCTCAAGAGAGATTCATCGGCGTTGTGACGAGGCCTCGCGGCACTTGCTATACTTGACACATACGGGAATCAAGGACTGGGCCGCGGCGATTGTCTGCGTATGCCGGTCGTCCTGACCGCCGCGAGACAAGCCTGCGATGCATCTCCAGCGCTACCCGAGGCTTCGCGCGTTCATCGCGGCGCGGTTCACCCCCGGCGCGTACCTTGGCCTTCACCTCACCGTAGGACTCGCGTTCAGCCTCGGAGCCCTGTGGCTTCTCGGTGGCGTGACCGAGGACGTCGTCCACCACGAGCGACTCACGCGTTTCGATGTCGCCGTTATGGACTGGTTTCACATGCATGCGACGCCTCAGGGGTCTCGCATCTTCCAGGCGATCACCAGTCTCGGCTCACCGATCACCGTTGGCGCGCTCGCCATTGTGATCGGCGTTCTGCTCTTCGTGCGGCGGCAGCGGGTGCTGTTGGTGGCGTGGATCGTCGCGCTGGTCGGGGGGGGCCTCCTCGACGAGGTGCTCAAGGTGATCATCCGGCGGCCGCGGCCGCCATACGCCGCGCGCTACCTCCATCGGTTCAGTTTCAGCTTCCCGAGCGGCCACTCGATCGGTGCACTCCTGTGCTACGGCATGCTTGCCTACCTGCTGGTGCTCTGGCTCCGCTCGCGCGACGCGCGGATCGCCGCGGTGGTTGGCGCCGGCATTCTCATCGCGGCGATCGGATTCAGCCGGATTTACCTCGGCGTTCATTACTTCAGTGATGTCCTCGCCGGCTATGCAGCCGGCGTCGTGTGGGTGTCGGCGTGCATTTCCGGCGCTGAGATCGCGCGTCGCAAGTGAAACTCCGCCACTCGTTGCCGTTCTAGTGGGGCGCGTCTGAGGTTCGGATAGCAGTCAAGGGGAATGGGGAAGCGCTCGCTGGCGCTCGCTTGGGGAAG
>JAICLH010000213.1 GCA_025927495.1 Gemmatimonadaceae bacterium | reverse complement strand
TCACCGACGTGCGCATGCCGAGCATCACCGGTCTCGAGATCCTGTCGGCCGCCCGCGCCAAGGATCCCGATCTCCCCGTCATCTTGATGACGGCGCAGGCGGATCTCCGCTCCGCGATCCAGGCCGTCAACGAGGGCGCTTACTATTATATCCAGAAGCCGTTCGTCAACGGCGACATCGTTGCCATCCTCCGCCGCGCGGCCGAGCACCGCCAATTGCGCGTCGAGAACCGGTCCCTCAAACAGGAAATCAGCCGCCGCGACCGCAACGGCGCCAATCAGCCCGTTGGGCGAAGCAAAGCGTGGCTCTCCGTTCTGCGCCTCGCCGAGACTGTCGCGCCCACCGAGTCCACGGTGCTCATTCAAGGCGAGTCGGGCACCGGGAAGGAAGTCGTCGCACGCTATATCCATCAGTTGTCGGCGCGTGCATCGGGCGCGTTCTTGTCGATCAACTGCGGCGCCCTGCCGGAAAGCCTGCTCGAGAGCGAGTTGTTCGGGCACGTCAAAGGCTCGTTCACCGGCGCAGTGAAAGACAAGTCGGGTCTCTTCACGGCGGCCGGTGGCGGCACGTTCTTCCTCGACGAGATCGGCGAGACGACGCCGTCGACGCAGGTCAAGCTCCTGCGCGTGCTCCAGCAGCGCGAAGTCATTCCGGTCGGCGGCACGGAGGCCGTGCCCATCGACACGCGACTGCTCGCGGCGACGAACCGCGATCTCGAAGAGGAGATGAAGCGAGCGGCGTTCCGCAGCGACCTGTTCTATCGGCTCAACGTCTTCGCGCTGCACCTGCCGCCGCTCCGTTCTCGCCGCGACGACATCCCGCTGCTCATCGATGCCTTCCTTCATCGCGCCGCGCAGCAGCGCGGCACGGAGCCCAAACGCCTCGCCGAGAGCGCGCTCGACGCGATGCAGAGCTACGGCTGGCCCGGTAACGTGCGCGAGCTGGAAAACGCGCTCGAGCGCGCCGTGATCCTCAGCGAAGGCGAGACGATCGACGTCGGCGCGCTGCCCGAGCGCATCACCGAACGCCGCGCCGAGCCGTTAGTCACCTCGCAGGACAACGCCGTCAATCCGACGTTGGACGTCATCGAGCGCGCGTACATCATGTGGGTGCTGCAGAGCGAGGGCGGCAACAAGAGCCGCGCGGCCGAAGCGTTAGGCATCGACCCGTCCACGCTCTACCGAAAGCTGTCACGGTACGGAGTGGCGGAGTGACGTCTCGGCTGGAGGGCTCTTCCGCGCGCCGCCTTTCGCGGTTCAGCGCCTTCACGTCGCTCAAGGCGGAGATGATCTTGAGCCTCGCGGTGCTCAGTACGGCCGCCCTGTCTCTCGCCGCGCTCAACGTCATCGTATTGCGCGATCTCGTGATGAGCCCGCACGGCGCCCTGTACCTCGCGCTGCTCATCATCGCCGACGTGATCGTGTTCGTCGCCTTCGGTGCCTACAAGGTGCAGGGCCTCGTACTCGATCCCATCGACCGCGTCGTCGAAGCCACCGAGGCGATCGCCAACGGCGACCTCACGCGGCGCGTCCCGCAAGGCGCGACCATCGAGCTCGCTCGTCTCGCGCGCAGCATCAATCGCATGACCAGCCGCCTGCTCGAGGAGCAGGCCCAACGCGGCCACCTCGAGAAGGTCGCCTCGGTGGGCCGCTTGGCGGCGGGAGTGGCCCACGAGATCGGCAACCCGTTAGGCGCCATCGACGGCTACGCACACCTGCTGCGCCGGAGCATGAACGGCGATGCCGACGCGGCGGACGCCATCGTCGGCATCGAGCGCGAGAGTGCCCGCATCGATCGCATCATGCGCGGCATGCTCGACTACGCGCGGCCGCGCCGCCGGAATCTCGAGCCCACCAACCTCAACGAGGTCGTGCGCGGCGTCGCCGAGATGCTCACCGACCAAGGCGCGCTCCGGCAGAGCTGCTTGGTGCTCACGCTCAACGATCAGGTGCCGCATCTCACTGGCGACGCACACGAGCTCGAGCAGGTGATGGTCAACCTCCTGCTCAACGCCGTCGATGCCATGAACGGCAGTGGCACCATCAACGTCGTCACGCACTGCGTCCCATTCACTGAAATCACCGACACCGGGGATCGCCGGCGCGACGATCCGGCCGTCATCGCCATCGATCGTCAGCCGAACGCGCGCGTGCGTGCCTGGCTCCGCTCTGTCGGCCAGTTGCGCGAAGTCATCACGCTGGTCGTCGCTGACACCGGCCCTGGCATTCCGTGGAGCGAGTCCGAGCGGGTGTTCGATCCGTTCTTCACGACCAAAGAACCGGGCAAGGGAACCGGCCTCGGCCTCGCCATCGTCGCTCGCATCGTCGAAGGGTTAGGCGGCACGGTGTGGGTGCGCGAGGCACGAGAAGGCGGCGCCGCGTTCGTGATTTATTTCCCGGTGCCGTTGCAGGAACCGGAGACGCTCGCGCCAATTGACCTGCTGCCGCTCGAGCCGGCGTCATGAAAATCCTCATCGTCGACGACGAGCCGGGCTTGCGCCAAACGCTCGACCGCATCCTTGGCGCAGAAGGATATGAAACGGCGACCGCCAGTCACGCCGGGGAAGCGCTCGACACGCTCTCGCGACACGATGCCGATCTCGTCCTGTGCGACCTACGCATGCCGACGATGGGCGGTCTCGAGTTTCTCGAGCGATACGAAGCCCAACACGGTCGCGCCCTCGTCATCGCCATGAGCGCTTACGGCGATGCCGATACGGCAATCGCTGCCATGCAGCGCGGCGCCTACGATTACATCCAAAAGCCGTTCCGCGCCGAAGAAGTGATTCTGTGCGTGCGTAAGGCCGCGGAGCGCGAAAAACTCCGCGCGAAGATCGAGCGCCTCGAGGAAGAGCTCTCGAGCATGCGGGGCGACGGACCGCTCGTTGGGCGAAGCCCTGCACTCGTCGCCGCGATCGCCGTGGCTCGCAAGGTTGCGCGCCATCCGTCCACGGTCCTCATCACGGGGGAGAGTGGAACTGGAAAAGAGCTCGTCGCGCGACTCATCCACGACGAAGGTCCGCGCGCCGACAAGTCGCTCGTCACGGTGAATTGCGGCGCCATCCCAGAGACGTTGCTCGAATCCGAACTGTTTGGACACGTGAAGGGCTCGTTCACCGGCGCCACCGCGGACAAGCCAGGCCTGTTCGAGGAAGCGGATGGCGGCACGCTCTTTCTCGACGAGATCGGTGAGCTGCCCGCATCGCTGCAGGTCAAGTTGCTGCGCGCCCTCCAGGAGGGCGAAGTCCGTCGCGTGGGCGCCAACGCCTCGCGCCGCGTGGACGTCCGCGTCATCGCCGCGACGAATCGCGACCTCGCTGCCGACGTCGCCGCCAACCGCTTCCGCGGCGACTTGTACTATCGCGTCAACGTCGTCTCCATCCGCCTGCCCCCGCTGCGCGAGCGACGCGAAGATGTCGCCGAGCTCGCACTGCATTTCCTGCGGCGCCACAATGCGCGCCTCTCGCTCGACGTGAGGCACATCGCACCCGAGGCGATGCGCATGCTCACCTCGTATGCCTGGCCCGGTAATGTGCGCGAGCTCGAGAACGTGATCGAGCGGGCCCTTGTCATGGCCACCGGGTCGACCGTCGAGCCCGCGCACCTTGTCGATCTCACGACGACGACAACCACGACGACCGCTGCTCCGACAGATGCCGCGGGTACGACGTACACCGACCTGTCCGTGAAGCGGCAGACCGAACAGCTCGAGCGCGTGCTGATTCAGCGGGCGTTGGAACAAACACGCGGCAATCGGACGCGCGCCGCCCAACTGCTCGAGCTCTCACACCGCGCCCTCCTCTACAAAATTCGAGACTACGGGCTCGGGGACTGAATCGCACGCCGAATTCTTTGTTCGATGTAAGGTTGCGGAGTGCCGTTACCTCTCGTCCTCCCTCGATGGGGCAGCTCCGGCGCCGCGTCGCCGAGCGCGCGATATGGCGTATGTCGCGCCCAGAAGTGTGTCGCTATCGATGCGAGGAACGATATGAAAAGATCTGATGCAGGTGTGACCCTGGTCGAAATGGTGATTGTCTTCGCGTTGATCGGCATCATAACCGCCATTTCGCTGCCGAAGCTTGCGAACAGCACTGACGTGCTGGCCGTGCGAAGTGCACGACAAGAAGTGGCGTCGTACATCAGTCAGGCACGCGCAGTCTCGATTCAGACCGGTCGCATCGCGCGGTTCATCCGTAATGGCAACATCATTCAACTGAGGGTCACGAATACGAATGGGACTTCGACCCTCATCGGATCACAGAACCTGGGTGCTGGAAACGGCGTGACCCTCGCTGCGTCACCCGGCGACACCATTACGTTCGACCCTCGCGGCGTGCTCCTCTCCGGCGCGTTTGGAACGACTCCCAAGATTCGCATTTCCCGGAACGGCGTGCGGGATTCCGTCTGCGTCGTCGGCTGGGGAAAGATCTCGATCAGCCAATGCCAACTCGCACAATGACCACACGGCGTCGGAATCGCAGCGGCTTCACCGTCGTCGAGGTGCTTGTCGCTATCGTCATCATGGCCATCGGTGTGTTAGGCCTGGCCGGAACCGCAGCCAGCGTCTCACGGCTCATCGGTGGCGGTGCCCAACAGACCATCGCCGCGAATATCGCATTGAGCCGGTTCGAGCAGCTGCGAAGCACGGCGTGCGCAAGCATGGCGGCCGGTACGGCCACCACGCGCGGCATGACTGAGCATTGGACGGTGTCCGCCTCGGGCACGTCGCTCTACACCGCGACCGACACGGTCAAGTACAAGGCCGCAGGCGGCCGCCGCCCCTCGCCGCTCATCTTCACCAGCTACGTCAAGTGCTAAGCATTCGAATGCTTGCGAATCGCGCACGCAGCCGTCGCGGCTTCACGCTCGTCGAGTTGCTCGTTGCGATCGTGCTGCTCGCCATCGTCGCCGGCGGCATGATGGGCATCATCGTCCGGCAGCAACAGTTCTATTCCGGCTCCGCCGGCGTGCTCGAGACGCGCGGCAGCGTCCGCGACGGGATGGCAATGATCACGTCCGACTTGCGTTCGCTGTCGCCGAGCAAGCTGGACATCTACGCCATGGGTCGGACGTTCATCGAGTTCCGGCTCAACACCGGCGCAGCGACCGTGTGCACCATCAGCGTCGATCGCAAGACGGTGACCGTTCCGCCGCTCGTCCTCTCGACCAACACCGGCCTAACGTCATGGATTTCCGCGCCGCAGAACGGTGACTCGGTGTTCGTCTATGACGCCGACACGAGCGCGAACGCGTCCGACGACAAATGGGATGCCAATCAGTTGACCGCCGGTGCGACCAGCGGGGCCAGTTGCCCGAATAGCACGGGCTTCACGACGACCGCCGGCGAAGCCGGCTCGGGATGGCAAGTCCCGATGCACGACGCCTTGGCCACGACCGTTCAGGTCGGAGCCGCTCTTCGGTTCTTCCGCCGCGCGCGCTACCAGTTGTTCCAGGCGTCCGACGGACTGTGGTATCTCGGTTTCTATGATTGCCTGCCCACGCGAGCGCCGGCGTGCACGGCGCTCGAGCCGGTGAGCGGGCCGTATTTGCCGGCGGCCAACAGCGGACCGAGTGGTCTGGAGTTGACGTACTACGACGCCACCGGCGCTGTGACGACGGACGTCTCACTGGTGCGGCGCATTGGCATCGTCACTCGCGCCCAGAGCCGCAGCATCATCCATACGCCAGGCCGCGCCCAGGGGTACTATCAGGACTCGCTTAGCGTTTTTCTCGCAGTCCGTAACTGACAGATGAACGACTCGAAGAGGAGGTCGACGATGATCGCGTGGTCGCGACGACGTGGCTTCGCACTCACGGTGGCACTTGTTGCCATCGTTATCATCGGCGCGCTGATTGTGGGCGTATTCTTCGCCGCGACGCAGGAGTACCGCATCGGTCGCAACACGGTGCTGCAAGCGCGCGCACTCACGGCCGCCGAATACGGACTCAACAACATCGTGTCCACGGGACAATGGCGTAAGTCCTGGAACAACACGGCCATCGTCGGTAAGGTCGATACGACTATGCCGTACGCGCCGGGCGACGGATCGGTCGACACCGTTCGCGTCACGTATCTGGGGAACGGCGAGTTCGCGATTACGTCGGAAGGACGTGTCGGAACCATCGTTGGCGCGCAGGCGCGTAAGCGCCTCGGTGCCGTCGTCGCGCTCAACTTCCCGAACGTCAACCTTCTCGGCGCCCTCACCACCCGCGGTAGCACCAAAATCGGTGGAAGCTCGTTCATCAATGGCGTCGACGACAGCGTGGGCAACTGGAATTGCCCCCCGCCAGGTGCTGCACTCCCCGGTATCGCGATCGCCGACTCGACTCAGATCACGACGTCCGGCTGTAACAGTCTCACGTGCATCGCGGGTAGCCCCAAGATCGAACAGACGCCACTCGCGAACAACGACAGTACGTACACGCAATTCGGAAACGTGTCGTTCCAGGATCTTGCGTCGACTGCGGACGCGAACCACACCTACTCAGGCGGCACCCT
>JAICLH010000042.1 GCA_025927495.1 Gemmatimonadaceae bacterium | reverse complement strand
GAGCGGGAGACGGGGCTCGAACCCGCGACATCAAGCTTGGAAGGCTTGCGCTCTACCAGCTGAGCTACTCCCGCGTTGCCCGACTGAATTTGACTAACGATCGAGGACTCGAGCGGTCGGACGCACCTCCATCCCCTGCACTGCGTTGTGGGCCACGCATCACCCAGTGGTGGGGGAAGGATTCGAACCTTCGTAGGCGTTAAGCCGGCAGATTTACAGTCTGCTCCCGTTGGCCGCTTGGGTACCCCACCGCTCCCGCTCGCAGCCGACTGGACCGAGGTCGCAACCCTCCACGACGCGCTGACGCTCCAGAGCTGACGGCGAGAATCGAACTCGCAACCGCCTGATTACAAATCAGGTGCTCTGCCAATTGAGCTACGTCAGCACACGGCCTTTTTGCGCGAGACATGTAGCATACTCGACGTGTGAAAGTGAGTCAAGCGATGCACGCGAGCTATCTCTCGCTACCGCACCTTCTTCCACTTGGTGCCTTGAGGTGTGTCTTCGATCGCGATGCCGCGCGACTCGAGGTCGCGCCGGATGGCGTCGGCGGTAGAAAAATCGCGGCGGGCGCGAGCCTGTTCGCGTTCGGATAGGTGCCTCGCGATCCAGGTTTCCAGTTGTGGATCAATGGCGGGCGCATCGGGGATGATGTCGAGCACGCCATTCACGGTTGCGAACGCCGTTCGCGCGCGTTCCAGTGCCGCCTGGTCCGCTCCGCCTGACTGGTCGAGCTCGCTATTCGCTCGGCGAATGAAGTCGAAGAGCGCGGCGACGGCCTGCGGCGCGTTGAGGTCATCGAAGAGTGCGGCTCTTGCGTCTCGCTCGAGCGCGTCGGCGGCTTCGGCGAGGCCCGGTGTTCCGCTCGTCGCTGCGGAGAGTCGGGCGGCGAATTCGCCGACGCGTCGAACGGCGCGTTGGGAGGCTTCGAGCGCCTCTTCGGTGAGGTTGAGCTGTTGTCGATAGCGAACCGAGAAGACGAAGTGGCGCAGTGCGGCGGCGCCGACCCCGGATTGTCGCAAATCGGCGACGCTCATCACGTTGCCGACGCGCTTGGCCATTTTTTCGCCGTCGGTGAGCAGAAATTCGCCGTGGCACCAGAAGCGCGAGAGCGTGACTCCGCTCGCCCCTTCGGACTGGGCGATTTCGTCTTCGTGGTGGGGGAAGATCAAATCGACGCCACCCCCATGAATATCCAGGGTGTCGCCGAGGTATTTCTTGGCCATGGCGGAGCACTCGAGGTGCCAGCCGGGACGGCCGCGTCCCCATGGTGAGTCCCACGCTGCGTTGGTGCGTTCGTCTTCCGGCTTGGCGGCTTTCCAGAGAGCGAAGTCGCGGACGTCTTCCTTGTTGTAGTCGTCGGCGATGACGCGCGCGCCCGGGCGAATTGTGCGCGTGTCGAGGCGCGAGAGCCGGCCGTAGTTGGGGAATCGGGCGATCGCGAAGTAGACCGAGCCATCATCGGCCTGGTAGGCGAGGCCTTTCTCGATGAGTCGTTGGACGAGCGCGATCATCTCGCCGATGTGCTCGGTGGCTTTTGGATAGACCTCTGCCGGCTCTATTCGCAGGAATTCGCGATCGCGCTGGAAAACCGCGGTAACGGGCTCGGTGACCTCATTGATGGCGATTCCCGCTTTGTCCGCCCGAAGGATGATCTTGTCGTCGACGTCGGTGATGTTCATGACCTGAAAGACCTGCCAGCCCGCGAGGCGCAGGGTGCGGCGCAGGAGGTCTTCGAACAAAAACGTGCGGAAGTTGCCGAGGTGGGCCGGGTTGTAGACGGTGGGTCCGCATGTGTACATGCGAACCGTGCGACCGTCCTGTGGCGCGAAAGCTTCCGCGCCGCGGGTCATAGTATTGTAGAGGCGGAAGTCGGGCATGCTCTCGAGTTGCGAGTACCAACAGGCGGAACGCCGAGCGGGCAAGCTAGGCGGCGACGGTAGGGCGGTCAACGGAATGGGGATCCGTAAGGGGCGTTGGAGGAGGCCGATCGCCGCGACCGACTTCGATGAGGCGGCTAGCATGGAGGGCGAGATGTCGCGAGCGTTTGTGAACGAGGATGCCTCCGGGGGTGGACCGGGCAGGCGATACGACTTGCCGCCGCGCGACGATCCTGCCTTTGCGGCCGCAGCCGCAGAAACCTTGTTACGGGCGTCGTTAGACGGGGAGACGGCGAGCGCGGAAGAGGCGACCGGTTTCTATTGGGGTGCGGACGCGCTCCGCGTTGAAGTCGAGCGGCTGCTGGCGCGCGCGCGGCACGATGGCAACGACGAAATGGTGCGGGCAGCGGAGCGGTATCTGCGCTGACGGTGCGGCTTCCCCGGATCACCTCAGTGCACGTCCGACGTTAGACTCAGCCACCCGGGCCGGCGAGGCATGGTGCGCGGTGACCTTCGACCGGGCCATGGTGGACTGGACGCGTCCATCGCGAATGGTGATGACGCGTTCGACCAACGGTTCGAGGCGAGCGCGATCGCGATCCGCGGCGACGATGGTCATGCCGCGACTGGCGAGCTCGCTGAGCACGGTGCGCGAGCCCGTGGACAGATCGCCGAGTATACCGTCCAACAAGAGTACGGGCGCGGCGGCAGCGAGCGCGCGCGCGAGCGATTGGGTTGGCGACAACCGCGAACCGTTTGGCGATGCGCCATCCACATATGCGACGAGCTGCTGCGACGCGACGCCGCACGCCTTGATAGTGCCGGCATCGGGCCGTAGGAGGCCGGCGATGCACAAGAGCAGCGTCGTTTTGCCGCTGCCAACATCGCCCAACACGCCGACGATTTCACCGGCGCGGACATCGAGATCGACGCCGTCGAGCACGTTGGCGCGCGCGTGACATCCCTGGACGCCGGCGAGGAACGACTTCCTCAGGCCTCGCACGACCAACGCAACATCGCCGAGTGGTCGTGCCGAATGTAGGTGAGCCACTGTTTGCCCGGGTGTGGAGTCGCGTAATGCGCAGCGGGCATGGGACGGGCGCCGCCGCGAGAGTGAGGCGACAATCTCGCGGCGTGTCGATGGTGGAGCGTTAGCGAATCATTGCGGCGCGTGACGAAATATTGCGCGTACGCTCAGCGTGGAATGCGTCGATCGCGTGGACGATCGGTTCGGGATCGAAGCGAACGGGGTCGGTGGCTGGCAGTCCGGTTTCGTCGCGCGCGCGGGCGATGGCATCGAGGGCGGCGCGCTCCGGGAGATCATACGTGTTCAAGCACACCGCGATGACGGGCGCGGGCCGCAGCGGTTTGGTGAGCGCGTCGTGGAGCGCGATGATATCCGTGAGCGGCGGAATCGTGAGCCAGGGATTGTTGGTGATCGTGGTCCGCGAGGGTTGCGTGCACAGGACGAGCGCGTGCGGCAGCGATCCGTGGAGGAGGCCTAACGTGACGCCCGAGTATCCGGGATGGATGACCGATCCCTGCCCTTCCACCAACACGATGTCGGCGCCCTCGGCGGCTTCGAGGACCAGTCGTTCGGCGGCGCCGGCGATGAAGTCGGCGATGACGGCATCGACGGCGATGCCCCATCCTTCTATGAGGATGCCGGTCTGGCCGGTACCGGCGAACCGGACGGCGCGTCCGCGTTGGGCGAGGGCCTCGCGGACCTGCAGGGCGGCGGTCATCTTCCCGATGTTGCAGTCCGAGCCCACGGTGAGGATTACCGTCGCGTCGACGTCGCGCACTCGGCCGGCGGCGACTGGAAGATCCGCCGGGGGCAGGCGCAGGTCGTGCAAGGTGACGCCGCGTTGGGCGGCGCGCGCCGCGAACTCCGCATCGTGACTCAGGAAGGTGTGCAGTCCGCTCCACACATCGAGGCCGGCATCGATGGCGCCGAGGATGGTCGCGCGCCAATCGTTAGGCAGGCGGCCGCCCTGGGGCGCGACGCCGATGAGGAGCGCCGTGGGCTTACGCGCGAGCCCGTCGCCGAGTGTTCCGACCACCGGAATGGCGCCGCCGAAGCCCAGCACGTCCTGGGCGGTCTTGCCCGAAAAGCGCGAATCCATCACTGCGACGACGCGGTCGGGCGTATACCGGATGCAGGAATTGGCGGTCTTGGACGAGAGGGGGCCGAACTGGCCCTCGACGAGGATCAGGAAGCGAAGATCGGACGGCATGGCGTGTACGTTAGGCGACGCGTTTGCTGCCCGACGATTCGGCGCGGGCGAGCACGTCGGGCGGATTTGCGGGAATGACGACGTCGGTTTCGGGCGCCGGCGCTTTGACCACGAACGCGCGATCGCGCACCAATCTGCGGAACCCGTGTCCCTCGTAAATCCGGTTCATCAGCACGCGTCGCACGATCACGTCGACGAGCACGAGGGTGGGGACGGCGACGAGCAAGCCGACGGGTCCGAGCAGCTTGCCCATGATGAGCACGCTCAACATGGTGAGCACCGGCGGGAGATTCACCTGGCGCTGCATGATGAGCGGTGAGACGAGATTCCCCTCGATCAAGTGGATCAACACGCCTAACCCGATCACCGCGAGCGCTCGGCCCGGCCCGCCCGAGGCGCCCAGCACGAACAGGGCCGGCAACAGCGTCGAGACGAGCGTGCCGAAGAACGGCACGATCGCGGCGACGCCGGCGAACAGGCCGAAGGTCAACCAGTAGGGCACGCCTAACGCCCACAATCCGATCGTCGTCAGGACGCCGAGCAACGTCATCGACGACAGTTGGCCGACGATCCAGGAGCGCAGCGTCCGCGACAGGTCGGCGAGCACGTTGCGCACGAGGTCGCGGTGCAGCGGCGGGAAGAGCGCGATGAGATACTCGCGGTACAATCCCGGATGGAGCGTGAGGTACACACCCATGATCGCGACCGACACGATTTCGATCGTGAAGCCGAGCGCGCCGAACAACTTGGGCAGCACATCGGTGAAGTAGCGCGATGTCTGCTGGTACACGGCGAGCAAGACGCGGTGTTGTCCCGGATTCCACAGCGAGCGCAGCGCCGGGTTGCGTGCCAACGCCTGGTCGATGCCGCTGTCCCAGCGGAGGATCGTGTCGGGGAGAACCTTGACTAACGCTTGCGTCTGTTCGACGATCGGCGGCACCAGCAGCCAGATGAAGCCGACCAACACGGCGAGCGAGGCAATGATCGCGAGCCCGACCGCGCCTCTGCGCGGCCACCCCGTGCGGCTCTGGATTCCGTCAGAAACCGCGCCGAGATACAGCGAGATCAGAACCGCAATGAAGAGAAGAAGAAAGAGCTCTGCCGTCGAATACAGCAGCAGCAGAACGAGCAGCGTGACGACGGTAGCCGCAAGGACGGGGGCATAGCGGAACCGAGACGACCCTCCGCCGCTTGCCCCCGTTGCACTGGTGCCTCCGGGCCCGCCTCCAGCCGGTGCCGCGTTCACGCCGGCTTCTTGCCCTCCCCGGGTGAGCCGCCGTGATCGTCTTCGATTTCCGCGTGCACCGTTTCTTCGGCCGGCCGATTGTTGCTGCCCATGCCGAGCTGCTTCTTTTGCGCGGGGGCGCCCTGGGGCAGCATGCCCATCTTTTGCTTGAGCGCGAGGAGTTGATCGTCCGCGTTGTTGGACACGGCGCCCTTCTCGAGCACCTTGAAGTCCTTCGTTAGGCGGTCGCCGCTGAATTCTTCGTCGATTTCGGCGTTGGCCAGCATCCGCCGTTCGTTGTCTTCGATCTTGGCTTCCATCCGGTCGAACGCCTCGAACGCCGACTTCTCCGACATCGAGGACATCGTCTCCTGAATGCGCTTCTGTGCTTCGGCGCGCTTTTGCCGGGCGACGAGGAGGTTCTTCTTGCGCTTGGCCTCTTCGATCTTGTCGTTGAGGTCGCGGAGCGAGTTCTTGAGCTTCTCGGTTTCTGCCTGGTGCGCCTGCCAGGTGGCCTCGAGCTGCTGGGCGTGCGAGGCATGCTCATTCTGACGGAGCAGCGCCTGCTTCGCGAGATCGTCGCGACCTTCCTGCACCGCGAGCATCGCGCGCTTCTCCCACTCCCCGCCTTCCTTGTATTCGCCATCGACCTGATCGCGCAGGCGACGTTCGTCGGCGATTGCCGCGGCCACCTGCTGCTTGGCCTTGGCGAGCTGCGAACGCATGTCGATCAAAATCTGATTCAACATCTTCTCGGGATTTTCCGCCGAGGAGATGAGATCGTTGATGTTGGACTTGATGAGTGAGGACAGACGGTCGAAAAGACCCATGGCTCACCGATCCTCGCGGTACGGCGCGAGCTCGCGCAAGTGAGACGCGAGCGCCAGCGTCATGGATTCGTAGGCAGCAAGGAATTCTTCGTAATCGAGATGCGACAGCTCCATCGCTTCCGTTAGGACCACGGCGTCGCCCTCGATGCCATAGGAGCCGTGCACCAATTCGCTCGCGTTGAGCTCGAGCAGACGACGCGTGAGCGTCGCGCCGGCGTGCTCGTCCTTCGGCAGGTCCATCACCTTCATGCGGAGCAGCAGCACCGGTGGGGAATAATGGACCACTACGTCCGCATCGAGCTCGCCGCCCGGACGCACGACCCACATTCCCGGGTGGATCTCCGAGTGGCTCGCACCGTCGATTCCCAACCGGTCGAGAAAGTCTTCGATTTCTTCTTTATTGACCATGGGCCCTGACTCGGGATCGTGAGGACGGAGTCTGGCAGCGCGAGCACCGTGCACCGTGATGCCTGCTTCGCAAATCGGACATGGACCCGTCTGTTTCACCGTACGCATCCGGTGCGCACGGCGTTTCATCCGAAGGCCATCCCCTAGGCGTGAAGATACTTCCATTGGCAACCGGCCAACAGGCGCCCGTCAATGCGTCGAGCGCCGAATCTGAACCAGGCGTTCGCGGGCCAGCCGACGACCCGTGGGCGTGGCTGCAAGGCCGCCGCCGGCCGTCTCGCGATAACGCACGTCCATCGCGCGTCCGATCTCACCCATCGTATCGATCACTTCATCGACCGGGATCGCGAACGTGACGCCGGCGAGTGCCATCTCGATACCGGCGAGCGCAATCGCGGAGCCGGTGGCGTTCCGGAAGACACATGGCAGCTCGACGAGGCCGCCCAACGGATCGCACACCAATCCGAGCATGCCTTGCATGGTGAGCGCGACGCCGTGTCCCGCCTGCGCGGGAGTCCCGCCGAGTAGTTCCACGGCCGACCCCGCGGCCATCGCGGCGGCGGCGCCGGTCTCCGCTTGGCATCCTCCTTCCGCTCCTGACAGCGATGCGCGCTCCGCGATCACGGCGCCGATGAGACCAGCCGTGGCGAGGGCGCTGACGACGCGCGCGTCGTCGAGGCCGCGTGCGTCGGCGAGTCCGGTGAGCACCGCGGGCAGTACGCCGGCGCCGCCGGCGGTTGGCGCCGCGACGATGACGCCCATTGCGGCGTTCACTTCCTGCACCGCGAGCGCACGCGCGAGGATCTCGTGAAATGGTGTATCGGCGAGCGGGCCGGCGTGGCTCGCGCGCACCTTGGCCGCGTCGCCGCCGACGAGTCCGGAGGCCGAGTGGAGGTCGCCTTGCATGCCGCGCGAAACGGCACCGCGCATCACGCGGAGGGCGCGCGCGAGGGCGGCGCGGATGTCGTCGCGGTCGCGACCTTGGTCCTTGGCTTCGGCGTCGAGGGCGACATCGGCGAGCGAGGCACCGCGCGATTCGGCGGCGGCGATGGCGTCGGCCAGCGAGCGGAACATTGCGTTAGGCTCCGACTTTTTCCAGCGCGCGAACCCAACGCACCCATTCCAGCGCGGCGATGCGGGTCGTCGCTTCGGCACTCGGCGCCTCGTCGAGCTCGATCACCATGAAGGCATCGCCGCCGCGTTCCTTTCGGGTGACGCGCATGGTGGCGAGGTTGATGCGTTCGTCGGCCAGCACGCCGGCGATGCGGGCCACGGATCCCGGCCGGTCTTCGGCGACGAGGACGAGGGTGGGGAGGCTGCCCGAGATGTCGACGGGGAAGCCGTCGACTTCGGTGAGGCGGATACGGCCCGCGCCTAACGACGAGCCGACGACGACGGCCTCGAAGCCGCCGTGGAGCGCGGTGATGCGGGTGGTGTTCGGGTGGGCGTCGTCCGCGAGCGACGTTTTCTCGAAGGTGTAGTCGAGGCCCTCGCGCTCCATGATGTCGAGGGCGTCGCGGAGGCGCTCGTCGTCGGGGCGCATGCCTAACAGACCGCCGGCGATCGCCTTGTCGGTGCCGTGGCCCTCGCCGGTGCGGGCGAACGAGCCGTGGAGCTCGATGCGCGCGCGTTCGGGCGTGCCGCCCACCAGCATGCGCGTGAGCAGTCCGATGCGGCAGGCTCCCGCGGTGTGCGACGAGGAGGGGCCGACCATGATCGGGCCGATGATATCGAGGATCGAGACCACGTTAGGCGGGGGAAGCGCACGCTGGCGCGCGCTGGGGGAAGCGGGAAGCGGGAAGGGGGCGCGGGGTTGTCATGGGTTCGCGTGTTGCGCTTCCACCCGGCGACCGCGCGTCCGCGGTGCTGCTGCCTTTGCCGGTGGGTTGAGAACCTTGCGGAGGAAATCACCGGTCGAAGAACCGAGCGTGTTTGCAACCTCCTCCGGCGTGCCCGTCGCGATGATCCTGCCGCCGCTCGCACCCCCTTCGGGACCCAAGTCGATGATCCAGTCGGCGGTCTTGATGACATCGAGGTTGTGCTCGATCACGAGGACGGTGTTGCCCTTGTCGACCAACCGATGCAAGACTCGGAGAAGGAGCCTCACGTCCTCGAAATGAAGGCCCGTGGTGGGCTCGTCGAGGATGTAGAAGGTGCGGCCCGTGTCGCGCTTGGAGAGCTCCGTCGCGAGCTTCACGCGCTGCGCTTCGCCGCCGGAGAGCGTGGTGGCGCTCTGACCGAGGTGGACGTAGCCCAGGCCGACGTCGACCAGCGTTTCGAGCTTCTGCCTAACGCGCGGCTGATTGGCGAAGAACGCCGCGGCATCCTCGACGGTCATGTCGAGCACATCCGCAATAGATGCGCCGCGGAAGCGCACCTCGAGCGTCTCGCGGTTGTAGCGCTTGCCCTTGCACACCTCGCACGGAACGTAGACGTCCGGGAGAAAGTGCATTGCGATCTTGACCAGGCCGTCGCCCTGACACGCCTCGCAGCGGCCGCCCTTCACGTTGAACGAAAACCGACCCGGTCCATAGCCGCGGATCTTCGCGTCGGGCAACTCGGCGAACAGCTCGCGGATGGGCGTGAACAGCCCGGTATACGTGGCCGGGTTGCTGCGCGGCGTGCGGCCGATGGGACTCTGGTCGATGTCGATGACCTTGTCGATGTGCTCGAGGCCGAGGATGCGGTCGTGCTCGCCGGGGATGAGCCGCGCGCGATAGAAGTGGCGCGCGAGCGATCGGTGCACGATGTCTTCGACGAGCGTGGACTTGCCCGAGCCCGAGACGCCGGTGACCGCGACGAACAGGCCTAACGGAAAGTCGACATCGAGGTCGGACAGGTTGTGCGCCCGCGCACCCTCGACGCGCAGCGCGCGGCCGCGCTGGGGCGGGCGCCGCTCACCCGCCGCGGGCACGTCGATGCGCAGCTCGCCGCTCAGGTACCGTCCGGTGAGCGACTGTGGATTGCGCGACACGTCGTCGACCGTCCCTTGCGCGACGACTTCGCCGCCGTGGCGGCCGGCGCCCGGACCGAGGTCGATGAGATGGTCGGCTTCGCGCAGCGTTTCTTCGTCGTGCTCGACCACGATGACCGTGTTCCCGAGATCGCGCAGTTGCCGCAGCGTGGCGAGCAGGCGCGCGTTGTCGCGCTGGTGCAGACCGATCGACGGTTCGTCGAGGATATACAGTACACCCACCAGACGCGAGCCGATCTGCGTGGCCAACCGGATGCGTTGGGCTTCGCCGCCCGACAACGACTCGGCGGAGCGGCTGAGCGTCAAGTAGTCGAGCCCCACGTCGGCCAGGAACCGCAAGCGCTCGCGGACTTCCTTGAGGATGGGACCGGCGATCGAGGCATCGAGGCCGGCCTTTCCGTTAGACCTGAGCGGCAGCGATTCCAGAAACCGGAGCGTCGCCGTGACCGACAACTCGACGAGCTCGCCGATGCTCTTGCCACCCACCGTGACGGCGAGCGATTCAGGTTTGAGCCGGCGTCCGCCGCATACCGTGCACGGCGCTTCCACCATGAACTCCTCGAGCTCGACGCGCACCGCATCCGAGGTCGTCTCGCGGTATCGGCGCTGCACGAGCGACAGCACGCCTTCCCACGCGCCCTGATACTCACCGTGGAACTTCTCGGTATCCAACCGGAACGTCATCTTGCGGCCCGCGGCGCCATACAATAGTACGTCGCGCACTTTCTGCGGCAGATCGCCCCACGGCGCGTTGAGATCGAACTTGTACTGCTTGGCGAGCGCCGGGAGCACCGACTTGCGCAAGTGGCCGGCCGGTTCGCCCCACGGCAGGATCACGCCCTCGAGGATCGAGATGCGCGCATCGCCCAAGATCAGCTCCTCGCTCACTTCGCGCCGCGTGCCTAACCCGCCGCACTCCGGACATGCACCGAACGGCGAGTTGAACGAGAACTGCCGCGGCTCGAGCTCGGTGAGCGAGATGCCGCACTCCGGGCATCCGTATCGCTCGGAAAAGATCTGCGATGCCGGCGATGTCTCACCGCCGTGGCGCACCACTTCGACGAGTCCGTCGGCCAGCTTGAGTGCCGTCTCGAGCGAGTCCGTTAGGCGGCCGCGATCCTCTTCGCGCACGGTGAGCCGGTCGACGATCACCGAGATGCTGTGGTTGACCGTCTTGGCCAGCTTCGGCGGATTCGCCAGCTCGACTGCGTTGCCGTCGACCATCGCGCGCACGAAGCCTTGTTTGCGCGCGGATTCGAGCAGATCGCGGAACTCGCCTTTCCGTCCGCGGACGAGTGGCGCCAACACTTCGATGCGTATGTTCGCCGGCCACGACAGAATCGTGTCGGCAATCTGCGTCGCGCTCTGCCGCTCCACCGCTCGACCGCAGTTGGGGCAGTGCGGCGTCCCGACGCGGGCATAGAGCAGACGAAGATAGTCGTAGATCTCGGTGACGGTGCCGACGGTCGAGCGCGGGTTGTGTCCCGCCGACTTCTGCTCGATCGAGATTGCCGGCGACAAGCCTTCGATCGCGTCGACGTCCGGCTTTTCCATGAGGCCCAGGAACTGGCGCGCGTACGCCGACAGCGACTCGACGTAGCGCCGCTGTCCCTCGGCGTAAATCGTATCGAAGGCGAGCGACGACTTCCCCGATCCCGAGAGACCGGTGATCACGGTCAATCGGTCGCGGGGAATCGCGATGTCGATGTTCTTGAGATTGTGTTCGCGGGCGCCGCGAACGATCAGCCGCTCTTCGGGCATAACCCGTGAAAATTGAGCGTCCGCAGCGCGCGTTACAAGCGGCGGGTTTTCGCCCCGGACCGTGGGCGTCGCCCGGCTATTCTTCGCGTAGCGCCTCGGTTGGATCCGTGCGCGCCGCCCGCCACGCGGGAAGCATCGTGGCGATCAGCGCGGTGATGGCCAACACGAGCGTGGCGCCGACCAGCGTGCGAACATCCTGTGGCGCCACTCCATAGAGCAGTGACGACACGAATCGCGATCCGACGAGCGAGAGCAGCGTACCGACGATGATGCCGGCCGCCACGATGCGTCCCGCGTCGCCAAGCACCAGTCGGATCACGTCCCGCCACGCGGCTCCAAGCGCCATCCGAACGCCGATTTCGTTGCGCCGACGAGCGACGTCGTACGCCAGCGTGCCGTAGAGGCCGACCACCGCGAGCACGAGCGCGAGCGCGCCGAAGAAGGTGGACAACGTTGCCAGGAGACGCGGACGCGCCAGCGTCGATTCGACCTGCGTCGAAAGCGTGGTCGCGTCGAGCTCGATGGTCGGGCTCACGCTTGCAAATGCGTCGCGCGCCGCAGGCAGGATGCTCGACATGGGCACATCGCTGCGCAGCTCGTAGTTCCACTGCGTCCACCCGTGGATACCGCCCTTGGCGCCTAACGGAACATAGACGATCGGCCCGGTCGTCTCGTCGAGCGTGTTGTATTTGCTGTCGCCCACGACACCGACGATCTCGTACGGCGGAGACGTCGAGTCGGCCACCGGCGTGCGAAACGTTCGGCCGAGCGGGTTGTCGATCCCGAAAAAGCGGCGGGCCATTGTCCGCGTGACGATTGCCGGCGTGGTTGGAGACTCGCCGTCGCCCTCACGGAACGTCCGCCCCGACAGGAGCGGTGTGCCCATCGTCGAGAAGAAGCGGCCGCTCACCTCGTTGAAGTAGGAGAGGGAGTCCTTTTCATCGTGTGCGACATAGCCCGGCGCCAGGATGAAGTCGTTCCAGAAGGCACCACTCATCGGCGTGAATGCGGACAGGCTCGCACTCCTCACGCCGGGAATGGCGCCCAACCGCTCGAGCACGTCGCGCTCCATGGCAGGCAGGCGCGAGGTGTCGGACGCGGCGTGGGCGAAATCGGTCTGCACGATGTAGACGCCCTCGCGACGGAAGCCGGGGTTCACCGCGTCGAGATTGCGAAACGTGGTGAGCAAGAGACCTGCGCCCGTGACCAGGGCCAGCGAGAGCGCGAGTTGCGCGGCCACGAGCGGCCGGCTGATCCGTTGGCGGCGATTCCCCGCCACTCCGCGGCCGCCCGACTTCATCATCGTCTGCGGGTCGACGCGCGTGGCACGCCACGCCGGCAGCAGCCCGAACAACGCGGCGGTGACCAATGCCGCGACGATCATGAAGCCCAGGACGCGCCAGTCGATCGACATGTCGAGCAGGGCGGGTTGGCGCCGCGTCGTGATCCACGCGACGATCACCCGATCCGCCCAGTGCGCGAAAACCGCGCCTAACGCGGCGCCGATCAGCGCCAGCAGCACGCTTTCGCTCAGGAGCTGCCGGATCACGCGTCCGCGGCCCGCACCGAGCGAGAGGCGGATCGCGATCTCGCGCTGGCGCACGGCGCCGCGGGCCAACAGCAGGTTCGCAATGTTCACGCAGGCGATCATGAGTACCACGCCCACGGCCGCCATGAGCAGCCAGAGCGGGTGCGCATACTGACTGCGCAATTCCGAGAGCCCACCGCCGCCCGAACGCGCGCCGAGCAGTTGGGACAGGTAGTTCGCCTGATTGGCTTTCGACCAGTCGGAGGGGAGCGTGGCTTGAAAGATCGCCGGCGAAACCGCCGACAGCCTGGCGCTCACCATCTCGGGCGTTAAGCCGGGTGCCCGGCCCATCACCTCGAGGTACCAGCGCGAGCGTTGGTCGAGCGCGTGCGGGCCATCGAACAAACCAACGGTGCACAGCGGTACGAAGATGTCGGCCTTGCGGCCCACTTCGATGCCGAAGAACCGTGGATCGGCCACCCCGACGATGGGCACGGGATGCCCGTCGAGCGAGAGCGTGCGGCCGACGGCCGTCGCCGTGCCGCCGAGCTCTCGATCGGCAAACCCGCCGCTCACCACCGCGACACCGCCGCATCCCCGCACATCGTCGCTCCGGCCAAGGAGCCGCCCGGCCACCGCCTGCACGCCGAGCACGTCGAAGAACGCGCCGCTCACGAGGGCGCCGCTCGCATGCCGCACGATGCCGCCGTTCGACAGGTTGAACATCCGGTTGGCGTACGCGAACGAGCCGGAGAACACGTGGGTGTGGTCTCGAATCTCTTCCCAGATGGGATTGGTGAAGTAGGGGTAGCCCGTCTCGGATGCGTGTTTCGTCTCCCGGATGTCGAGGAGCACGAGATCCTGCGGATCGCGCACCGGGAGCGACCGGAGGACGACCGCGTTGGCGAGCGTGAAGATCGCCGTGTTGGCGCCGAGGCCTAACGTAAGGGAGATGAGGGCAACGGCGGTGAAGCCGGGGTTGGCGATGAGCGAGCGCGCCGCGTACCGGGTGTCGGCGAGCAGCGACTCGAGCCACAGGACGACGTCGCGGTCGCGTGTGCGCTCGGTCTGCACGGACCGGTTGCCGAAGCGGCGGCGGGCTTCGAGCGACGCGTCGGCCACGCTCATGCCGCGCGCCGTGAGGTCGTCGGCGCGCTCGGCGAGATGGAACGCGACCTCGCGTTCGAGGTCGCGGGACAGGGCGCGGCTGCGCACGGTGTTGGCGAGACGATGGAACCAGGACATGGGACGCTCCGGTGTCGGTGCGGCGGCGTTCCGTTAGGCGAAGCGCAGCACGCGGCTCACGCCATCCGTCAGGCGCTCCCAGCTCTCCTGCTCCTGGGCGAGCTGGCGGCGGCCGGCGGCCGTGATGGCGTAAAAGCGCGCCTGGCGGTTCTTCTCGGTGGTGCCCCACCGGCCGCGAATCCACCCCGCCTGTTCCATGCGGTGCAGCGCGGGATAGAGCGATCCTTCTTCGACGCGGAGCAAGTCGGCCGATCCGCGCTGGATGTGCTGCGTGATGGCGTAGCCGTGGAGGGAACCGCGGACGTCGAGCGTGCGCAGCACGAGCAGGTCGAGTGTGCCCTGCAGGACGTCGCTCTTGGAAGTCGGCATTTGGTCACCTAACCTGCTAGGCATAGATGTCTAGGTGAAGATGCGGCAGCCCGAATGCCCCGTCAAGAGCCGCCGTCGAACCGGGTCAGCATGGTCGGCAGCGCCTCGAGCAGCCTCGAAGCGCGGGTGGCGCCGCCGATGCGTTCGGCTTGCCGATCGCGCCCTCGGTCGTCCTTAAGCGGATGTCAGACAACCGGTTCCGAAGCGCTCACACAGACGGAAACCGACAGGTCATATAGATTCCGTGGGCGCCGAACCATCCTGCCGTCGCACCGTCTTCTCCGTGAATCCAAATGCCGCACCCGGAGGCCCTGGTCGTCCTGACCACCGTCTCGAGCGATGAGGACGCCGTGACCCTCATTCGCGCGCTTCTCGATCGCCGCCTTGTCGCCTGCGGCACCATGCTGCCCGGCGCCCGCTCGCTCTACAGGTGGGAAGGCAAAGTGGCCGACGAGCATGAGGTTGTCGTGGTGCTCAAGACGCGAGCGGACCGCCTCGCCGAGCTCGAACAAACGTTCGCCGAGATCCATCCCTACAAGCTTCCCGAGCTTCTGGCACTGCCAGTGACTACCGGGCTCGACCGTTATCTCGCGTGGATCGGCCAGGAAACGTCGCCCGCCTGATGACACCCGGCGATCAGACGGCCGCGGCCGAACACGCCATCGACGTCCGTGTCGAAGACCTCGCGTTCGCGACCGCCGATGCCATCGCGTGGCCGGTGACCGATGAGCTGCGCGCCACGACGCCCCTGCTCCGCCGGCTCGAAACCGCCGGCGGCGCGCGACTCCGTCAGCAACTCACGTCGCACGATGCACTGCCGGTCGGCTCGGCCGTGGTGACGGGGGCGGGCGATCTCTCGGTGGAGCTGCTGGTGAGCGCGGTGATCTCGAGCGCCACCGAGCCGGTCACCGCGGGCGGAGTGCGGCGCGCGCTCCTGAGCGCGCTGCAGCGCGCCGGCGACTGGCAGATCGAGCACCTGGCGTGCGCGCCGTGTGGGTTAGGCGCGGGCAACCTCGGCGTCGAGGAGAGCGCCGACGTGATGGCGGCCGTGATCGCGCCGCACGTCGCGGGGGCGCGGTTTCCGTCGCGTATCACGATCATCGTCGAGTCGCCGCTCGAGCACGAGGTGTTCGCGGCGGCGCTGGCGAGGGCCGCGCGCTGATGCGGCCGCGCGTCGTGGCGGCGGGGGCGATTCTGGCGCTGTGGGCCGGCGGACTGGCGACGCTCGCGCGGCGGCAGTTCGCCGGCGGCGAAGCGGCGCGATTGGCGCGGGCGGCGCTTTTCGTGTCGCCGGGCGCCGACTACTACGAAGTATCGAACGGCACGAGCCAGATCGGGTTTGCATCGTCCACAATCGATACGACGCAGACCCGCGTTCGCATTTCCGATTTCGTCGTGGCCGATGTGAACAATGCGCGGTTCTCGGCGCGGCTACAGGTATCGCTGACGCGGGCGTTGCGTCTCACGGGATTCTGCTACGAGCTCGGCGCGGACGCCGGGCCGTACAAGGCGTGCGGCACGGTGGTACACGACACGCTCTTGTCGCTCACCATCGCCGCCAACGGCGCGCGGCCGGTGAAACGGCGCATGAAGCTCTCGGCGCCGCTCTTCCTGCCGACGATGGTACCGATGATCATCGCGTTAGGCGACCGGCCGAAGGTCGGCCAGCACTTCACGTACGACGTCTTCGATCCCGCCACCGACTCGTCGTCCATGACGACCGTCGCGGTGACGGCCGAGTCGTTGTTCGTGCAGCCGGACAGCGCGACGTTCGACGCGGCGAGCCGGCGGTGGATCGTGGCGCACCAGGACACGGTGCGCGCGTGGCACATCGAGGAGCAGAACGGCGGGCGCCTAACGGGCTGGATCGACGAGAGCGGCCGCATGGTGTTGGCGGATCCGATCGCGGGCATGCAGATGCGGCGGACCGCCTACGAGTTGGCCTACAGCAACTGGCAGCGCGCGGCGACGCGCGGCGCGCGTGCGGAACCCCCTCCTTCCTCTTCGACTCCATGATCCAGCTGCAGGCGCTCACGAAGCGATACGGCTCGTTCACCGCGGTGGATGCGCTCGACCTCGACGTTCCTGCCGGCGAGTTGTTTGGCTTCCTCGGGCCGAACGGGGCGGGCAAGACGACCACGCTGCGGATGATCGCCGGCATCTTGCGTCCGAGCAGCGGCACCGTGCGCATCGGCGGGATCGATGTCACCACCAATCCCACCGCGGCGAAGGCCAAGCTCGGCTACATCCCGGACCGGCCGTTCATCTACGAGAAGCTGAGTGGCGCCGAGTTTCTGCGCTTCGTGGCCGGGCTGTACAGCCAGGAGGGCGCGGCCGTCGAACGACGCATGGATGAGCTGCTCGCGCTGTTCGACCTCAGCGAGTGGAAGCACGAGCTGGTCGAGAGCTACAGCCACGGCATGCGGCAGAAGCTCATCATCGCCAGCGCGTTCTTGCACCGCCCCGAGGTGATCGTCGTGGACGAACCGATGGTGGGTCTCGATCCGAAGGCCGCCCGCATCCTCAAGGATCTCTTCCGGGAGTACACGCGTCGCGGACACACGATCCTCATGTCGACGCACACGCTCGAGATTGCCGAGGATGTCTGCGACCGGATCGCGATCATCCAGGGTGGGCGCATCCGTGCGTCCGGCACGGTGGGCGAGCTGATGGCGAGCGCCGCTGCGTTAGGCCAGCACGATCTGGAGAGCTATTTTCTCCAGCTCACGGGTGAGCGCGCGGCGCGCGAGTTGGTCGAGGTGCTGGATGCCTGAGGCAGTGGCCGACGGGTCGCTGCCGTCGCCGACGCTGGCGCACGTGCTGTCGCCCAAGCTGCGCACGGTGCGCAATCGGTCGCGCGCCACCGAGTCACGGCGCGGCGCCGCGTGGCGCTGGGTGGTGCTGACGCTCATTGGCGCGGCGTTCTGGGCCGGCGTGATGCTCGTGCTGGTGCGCCTGCTCCGCTACTTCAAGAACACGCCGGAGATCGGCGCACTGCTGGCGGGCAAGCTGTTGGGCCTGGTGTTCCTCAGCTTCTTCGCCATCCTGCTGTTGTCCAACATCATCACGGCGCTGTCGAGTTATTTTCTGGCGCGCGATCTGGACATGCTCGTGTCGGCGCCGGTGGATTGGCTCACGCTGTACGGCGCCAAGCTGCTCGAGACACTCGTCCATTCGAGCTGGATGGTGGTGTTGATGGCCGCGCCCATCCTCGCCGCGTACGGCTACGTGTACGATGGCGGGTTCAGCTTCGTCGTGCTTGCGTTAGGCACCACGCTGCCGTACCTGATCATTCCGGCCGCCGCCGGCGCCGCGCTGACGCTGTTGCTCGTCAACATTTTTCCCGCGCGCCGCACGCGCGAGCTGTTGAGCGTGGTCGCGGTGCTCGCCGTGGGCGCACTCGTGGTGCTGTTCCGCTTGCTCCGACCGGAGCAGTTGGCGCGGCCGGAAGGGCTGCGCTCGCTGGTCGATTTCATCGCCTTGCTCCGCACCCCGACGTCGCCGTTCCTGCCGAGCGACTGGGTGCAGCGCGCGGTCATGAGCGCGCTCACCGACCGTCTGGACGTGCTGCCGTTGTACCTGCTGTGGAGCACGGCCGCCGCCGCGGTGGTGGTCGGCGCGATCCTGCACCGCGCGCTGTACGCCGGCGGATTCTCCAAGGCCCAGGAGAGCGCGCAGCAATGGGCGCGCCCGGGCGCGCTCCCGCGTCTGGGGCGCATGGCGCTCGCCCCGTTAGGCATCCTGCGGCGCGAGCTCGTGTGCAAGGAAGTCCGTGTGTTCTTCCGGGACACCACGCAGTGGTCGCAGCTCATTCTGCTCGCCGTGCTCGTCGTGGTGTACGTCTTCAACGTGAAGTTCCTGCCGTTGCGCGGGCAGGGCATCGGATTCATGCTCGTCAATATCGTGCCGTTCCTGAATCTCGGCTTGTCGGGCTTCGTGCTCGCGTCGATCGCGGCGCGGTTCATCTTCCCGTCGGTCAGTGTCGAGGGACGGACGCTGTGGCTGCTCAAGTCCAGCCCGCTGCCCATGCGCGAGCTGCTGTGGTCGAAGTACTGGACGGGCACGCTGCCGCTCCTCGGCCTCGCGCTGCTCATCGTCGGCGTCACCGACGCGCTGCTCCAGGTGAGCCCGTTCATCTACGCGGTCTCCGTGTTCTCGATCGCGTTTCTGACGTTCGCGGTGTCGGGTCTGGCGCTCGGGTTAGGCGCCATCTTCCCGCGCTACGAATCGGAGAGCGCGGCGCAGATCCCGACCTCGTTCGGCGGTCTCGTGTTCATGCTCTCGTCGGCGGTGTTGATCGGGGCCGTCGTGCTGCTCGAGGCGCGACCCGTCTACTCCTACCTGAGCCAGCAGGCCTTCGGCACGGTGGCCGACCCGACGGACATGGTGATCGGCTTCGCGCTGGCGCTCGTCGTCTGTCTGGCCGGGACGTTCGTGCCGCTCACCGTCGCGGTGCGGCGCCTCGAGCGGTTGGAGCTGTAGTGAGCTGCGTCTGAGTTCGCGGATGGCGGAGACAACAAGGGAAGAGGGAAGCGCTCGCTGGCGCTCGCTTGGGGAAGCGCTGCGCTGGGGGAAGCGGCGGCGACGCCGCCTGAGGGAGTGGAAGGACATCAGTTGTCTCTGGGTGGAGAGTGCCG
>JAICLH010000233.1 GCA_025927495.1 Gemmatimonadaceae bacterium | reverse complement strand
CGATGATGGCGATGCGGTCGCAAAGCTGGTCCGCTTCCTCCATGTAATGCGTCGTCATCACGATCGTGCGTCCCTGATCGTGCACTTCGCGCAGCACATCCCAGAACGCGAGACGCGCCTGCGGATCGAGTCCGACGGTCGGCTCGTCGAGAAAGAGCACGCGCGGCTCGTGGATCAGCGCCCGCGCGATCATGAGGCGCTGCTGCTGGCCGCCCGACAACTGGTCGACCTTCGCCTCGGCCTTGTCGGCGATGCCTAACTGATCGAGCAGCTCGGCGGCACGGCGCGCGGCCACCGCCCGTACGATGCCGAAGTACGCCGCGTGGAACACGAGGTTCTCGCGCACGTTGAGGCTGCGATCCGGATTCGGCCGCTGCGGCACGACGCCGATGCGCTGTCGCACAACCACTTCGCTCGATACGACATCGGCGCCCGCAACCGTCGCCGAGCCGCTCGTGGGCTTCACGCGCGTGGTGAGAATGCCGATCGTGGTCGTCTTGCCGGCGCCGTTGGGCCCGAGCAGTCCGAAGAACTCGCCATCGGACACCGCGAGATCGAGCCCAACGAGGGCGACAATTTCGGGGCGCGCCTCCGCGCCGCGCCGCGTCGCGGGAGCAGGATACACTTTGCGCAGCGCACGCGTGCGGATGGCGTCCGTCCCGTCGGTCATGCGGCTCCGCGCGAAGAGGTGGGCGAATCGCGCGCTCGCGCGACGGCGGCGTAAACTACACGCGCGCCGCCACGCGAATGAAGAGCCGATCGAAAGCGGGACCGGGCGCTACGGCGCGGGTTGGTTGTACGCGAAGCCGAACGTGAACGTCTGCTCGGTGAGCTGGCGAATCTTCGTGCCCTGTACGGTCGCCGGCTTGTACCGGAGATTCGGCAACACCGCGCGGACCGCATTGGTGAACGGGTCGCCCGACGTTTGCAGGATCTGCACGCTGTTCTCATCGAGCTTGCCGTCTTCGTCGACCATGAACTGGATGCGAACGAATCCGCGCACGTCCTGCGACTTCATGTCGGGCGGATAGAGGGGCTGCGGATTGTCGGCGAGCGGCCACGCCGGACACGTGGTGCGCTTCTCCAGGTACGGCTTGTCGCCGCCATCGGCGTGCCGGCCGACGTACAGCGAGAAGACCAACGAATCGGTGGTGATAGCCGCCGGAATGGCGGCGATCGCATTCGTCGATGCCGCGGACGTAATGGCGGACGTCAACGCGCTATCGAAATTCGCCATCGTCGACGGGGTGACTAACCTGGTGCCCGAGATGCGTCCATCGCGATGCAGCGTGAATTGCGCGACCGCGAACCGGGGCGTGCGCCATTCGACGGGGCTGAAGTAGAAGAACACGGCGTCGTCGATGTGGCGAAGATAGTTCGTGGGAAGGTCGACACCCGTTCCGCCTAACAGTTGGGCATCGATCATCTCGATCTTGGGACTCTGGCATGCCCGCTCGTAGATCGCCGCTCGGCTGTTGTTGTCCCGGTGAACCAAGTCGGCCTGGGCGGACAGGGTGCCGCCACAAACGATGGCGCCCAGCGCGAGACAGAAGGTGAATCGCATCGTGACGCTCCATCACCATGAAGAAAACACAGCGCCATAGCCGGGGGCCCGGCACGCAACGAGGATTTGCGCCGCGCGGAAACGCGGGGGCGTGCGGTACAGTGCGCTTTTAGGCGCGAATTCGCAAGTGGTCCGACGTAGTTGCCCAACGCAACGGGCGGTCGTCGCTGGACAATGCTTCCCGCCCCGTTGATCTCGCTGGCTCTCGCGCTGCTCAATGGCTGCCCGGCGAACCCGTCTCACTGCGTGTTGAAGAACGTTCCACCCGATTCGGTCGGGATGTCGGCCGACCGGTTAGCCACTATTTCGCACGTCGCCGAACGCGGGCTCGATGCGCGCGGCTATCCCGGCATTGCCGTCGTCGTGGGACGCCACGGCGGTCTGGTCTGGGAGCACGGCTACGGCTCGCTCGACTGGGACACGACGAGCGCCGCCGTGGATCCTACGCGTACGATGTACGATCTCGCGTCGCTCACGAAAGTGATCGCGACGACGACCGCCATCATGGTGCTCTACGACGAGCATCGGATTCGTCTCGACGATCCTGTGTCCAAGTATCTGCGGGCCTATCGTCGCGGCGCGAAACGACAGGTCACGATCCGCATGCTGCTCGAGCACCGGGCGGGCCTGCCCCCGGGACGCAACATCTATCGCCGCGGTCGCTCGACCGCGACGGCGCGCCGGATGATCCTGGCGACGCCGCTCGAGTACCCGCCGGACGCGCGCGAGGTGTATTCGGACGTGGGCGCCGACGTGTTGGGCTTCGTCGTCGAAGCGGTGAGCGGTGAACGGCTGGACGACTTTGTGCGGTCGCACGTGTTTCGCCGGTTGGGCATGACGTCCACGATGTTCCGGCCGCCGCGGACACTGCGCTCGCGCATCGCGCCCACCGAGATCGCCTCGAGCCGCGGCCACGCGCTGCGCGGCGAGGTGCACGACGAGACCGCCGACGCGTTAGGCGGCGTGGCCGGCAACGCCGGCCTGTTCGCCACCGCCGCGGACTTGGCCGTATTCGCCCAGATGATGCTCGACGGCGGCACGTACCACGGCGTCCGCATCGTGCGCGACTCGACGGTCGCGCTGTTCACGCGACGGGCATCGGGCTGGCGCGCGTTAGGCTGGGAAACCTGCTCGGGCGGCGCGAGCTGCGGCCGCTACATGAGCGACGTCGCCTACGGACACACGGGCTTCACCGGTACCTCCATCTGGATCGACCCGGAGAGCGACCTGTTCGTGATCGTGCTCGCGAACCGGATGCACGAGCTGCCCGACGGACGCGCGCCGGAGTCCGCCGTGCTGGCCGACGTCCGGGCGGACGTCGCCGACATCGCCGAGCTCTCGGTGGCCGACGACAGCGTCCGCCGCGACATGCCGGACGCCATGCGCGCCGACCTGGCAATCGGCTGGATGCCCTGACCGTTCGTTAGGCGGAGTCTGCCGCGGCGAGCGTGCGCGCGGTCCGAGCCGCCCGTCGTACCGCGCGCAGCACGAGATCCAGCTCGCGGCTCGTGACATCCATGGGGAATCCCCGCGCATCGCCGTTGGAGAAATACAGGCGATACGTGCTCGCGCCCTTGGCGATGTGCCGCGCGAACTGCACACCGGCACCCGTCGCGGGATCAGTGGCCACCGTCCGGTAAACACGCGTCGTGCGCGTCCCAGCCCGCCGCGCGGTGATGCGCGTGATCGAATCGGCCAGCTCTTTGGCGGCGTCCGCCGCCAGGCTGACCGTCGCCGTGCCCGCCTGAGCCGACGCGCCAATGAGGACGTGACCCGTGCTCAACGCTTCGATCCCGATCACGCCATGCTGCAGGGCGAGTGTGGCGATCGTGTGATGCACCGCCTGCGCGCGCACCGGCGCCACGCCGGCCACGACACACAGCACCGCGGCGACGACGACGTGCCACCACCGCCGCCATGCGGTCGACTCAATGCGCCGCGGATGCCGTTGCCAGCAAATCAGCCTGGGTTTGCCCCTTCCGAATGATCTCGATGGCACGCTCGAGCTGCACGTCATCGTCGAGCTCGCGACGCTTGGCCGTCGAATCTCCGAACGCGAGACGCGCGACGCGATCGCCGAGCAGGCGATCCACCTCGCTCGCGGCGCGATCGTAGAGGCCGCGATCAACCGTGACGCCGGCAGCCGTGAGGCGCTTGAACAACTCATCGCGCCACGGCTCACCAACGGTGAAGCCGGGCTGAACCTGACTCTTGAGCTCGAACGCGTAGTTGTAGAGCGTGACATAAAACTCCTGCGACTTCGGTGTCACCGCCTTCACGAACGCCTGCTCCGTACTGTCGAGCGTGTCGGGCCGCACGACAATGTCCGGTGTGATGCCGCCGCCGCCGTACACCACCCGGCCCGCATCGCTCTTGAACGTCGGCCGCGCGCGCCGCGCCGAATCGGTTTCCACCGAATCCGGTTCGTCGAGCAACCGGCCGTCGATGAATTTGCGTTCCTTCTGAATCGACCGTCCGCTCGGCGTGTACCACTTAGCCGTCGTCATCTTGAGCGCCCACCCGCCGTCGAGCGGGAACAACGACTGCACCAGACCCTTGCCGAACGACGTTGTGCCTAACACAAGGGCACGATCGTGATCCTGCAGCGCGCCGGCCACGATCTCGCTGGCCGACGCCGTGTACCCGTCCGTGAGCACGACGAGTGGAATCGTCGGCGCCACCGGGTCGCCCTTCGCCAGATACACCTGCGTGTCCCCGCCCCGCGCCCGGACGCTCGCGATCTGCTGCCCATTGCGCAGGAACAGATTGCTGATCGCGATCGCCTGGTCGACGATGCCGCCGCCGTTGCCGCGCAGGTCGATCACCAGCCCGTGCGCACCGTCGCGCGTTAGGCGGCGGACCGCGTCCTCGAACTCATTGGCCGAGGTCTCGTTGAACTGCTGCAACGGAATGTAGCCCACTTTGCCGTCGAACATCATCGCGAACGGCACCGCCGGAATGTGGATCACCGCGCGCGTGAACGTGAAGTCGACGGGCGCCGACACGCCGGGACGCGCGAACGACACGTGCACCGACGTCCCGGGGGTCCCCTTGAGCAGGTCCGTCACCTGCACGAGCTTCATGCCCCGCGTCGTTTGCTGGTCGACGCCCACGATGTGATCGCCTTCATGTACACCCGCCGCTTCCGCCGGCGTGTGCGGGTACACTCTGGTCACGACGATCGCCCCTTCCTGATCCTCGACCAGCATCCCGAGTCCGCCGTACCGTCCGCCTGTCTGGCGCGTGAAGTCCTGCAATTCTTTTGGCGAATAGAGCGCCGCGTACGGGTCCTGTAGCTCGCGCACCAGGCCGCGCGCGGCCTTCTCGTAGAGCGCGGCGTTGCTCACGGTGTCCACGAATCGGTCCGAGACGAGCGAAAGCACTTCGTCGAACAGATGGGGGCCGCTTCGATCGCGCGCGGATTCCACAATGAAAGCGCTCGCGGCCAGCGGCAGCAGCGCGACGCCGACGATGGCGGCCCGACGGAATGGGTGCGTCATGTGCCAAATTCCACGTGAGGAAGGTGGGGCGTGCACAGGGGCTCGGTACAGTGTAGCGCGACGCGCGTCGTTCGGGCAATCGGCGATGCGCTCAAGGAGGATGACCACCAGCCCCGTCGGCACGTTTCGAGCTAGTGGGGCGCGTCTGAGGTTTGGATAGCAGTCAAGGGGAATGGGGAAGCGCTCGCTGGCGCTCGCTTGGGGAAGCGCTAACGCTGGGGGAAGCGGCGGCGACGCCGCCTGAGGGGTGGAAGGACATCAGGTGTCCCTGGGTGGAGAGTCTCGAATCGCCGAGGCTCGCGCGCATGGCACTCACGTCGAGCAGACCATTGATGTTGTTCCGCCCCTCAGGCGGCGT
>JAICLH010000121.1 GCA_025927495.1 Gemmatimonadaceae bacterium | reverse complement strand
GCCGACTATGGTGTCCGCTGCGGCGAGGTCTCGGTCGACATGTCGTCCGTGGTCTCTCGGAAGCGCGCCATCATATCGGAGTTCAGGAACAGCACCGAGCGCGGGCTCGCCGATGCCGGCGTCGAGGTGCTGTTCGGCGATGCGCGATTCGTCGGCGAGCGTCGCGTCGAGGTGCACGCATCCGATGGCACCACGCGCACGCTGATCGCGCCCACCGTCATCATCAATACGGGCGCGCGCCCGGCGCGCCCAGCCCTCCCGGGTCTGGACCAGGTCGGGACGCTCGACTCGACCTCGATCATGGAGCTGGACGATGTGCCGCAACACCTGCTCGTGTTGGGCGGCGGATACATTGGCGTCGAATTCGCGCAGATGTTTCGGCGGTTCGGTAGTCGCGTGACCATTGTCAATGACGGTGCCCAACTGCTCGGCCACGAGGACCAGGACGTCGCCGCCGCGGTCGCGTCGATCCTCCGCCAGGATGGCATCGACATCCTGCTCGAGGCGCGTGCGACCGCGGTGGCGCCCGCGCCTAACGGAATCACGCTCACCGTCGCGGCCCGCGATGGCGAACGGCGCATTGCGGCGACGCACCTGCTGCTGGCCACTGGACGCGTGCCCAATACCGACACGCTCGCGCCGGAAGCCGCGGGCATCGCGCTCGATGCGCACGGCTACATCAAAGTGGATGACGGGCTGGCCACGACTGCCGCGGGCGTGTTCGCGATCGGCGACGTAAAGGGCGGTCCCGCGTTCACGCACATCTCGTACGATGACTTCCGCATCCTGCGCGCGAACCTGCTCGAGGGTGGGTCGGCCACGATCGCCGGCCGTCTCGTGCCGTACACCGTGTTCATCGATCCACAGTTAGGCGGCATCGGTCTCACGGAACGCGAGGCGCGCGCCCAAGGACGCCGCATCGCGATCGCCACGATGCCGATGTCGCACGTTGCCCGGGCGCTGGAGATGGCTGACCCGCGCGGCCTCATGAAGTGCATCGTCGATCGCAACAGCCACAAGATTCTCGGCTGTGCCGTGCTCGGCGTCGAAGGCGGCGAAATCATGAGTATGCTTCAGCTCGCCATCATGGGCGGCCTCACGTACACCGCGCTTCGCGACGGCGTCTTTGCCCACCCAACGCTCGCCGAGTCGTTGAACAACCTGTTCGCGGCGCCCACTCCGGTGTAATACGCTCACGGGAGGCCTGCTCGGCGAACGCGGCCGCACGATGTACATTCAAATGCTGGGGGGGTTGGCGCATGCACCGGATCCATTGATGCCGGCTCGTCGATGACCATCGAACTCCGACACACGAACGTCGACGCGCCTCCACGTGCGCCGAGCGTGTGGCCCGTCATACGACCCTGGATTGTCTGGGGCGTCGTTCTGACGGCCGCGACCGTAGCCATGTACTTCGTACGCTACGACATCAACGAAGGGCACGTCGCACTGGCGTACTTGCTCATCGTGTTGGGCGGCAGCGTGAGTGGCGGACGCGCGCTCGGCTTGACGCTCGCGTGCTCCGGCTTCCTGCTCATCGACTACTATTTTCAACCGCCTTACGATCAGTGGAATGTCGGCAAGCCGCTCGATTGGGTTGCGCTGATTTCGTTCCTCGTCGTCGCCGCGGTTGCCACGCAGCTGCTGGTTCGCGCACAAGAGGCGGCGAGCCGCGCCCGTCAGCGCGCCAATGAAGTCGCGTGGCTGTCACGCCTCGGCGCTGAAGCACTCAACGCCGGACGCGCGGCCGACGCGCTGCACGCCATCGCGGCCATCGTACATCGCACGCTGAGCGCGACCGCGTGTGCCATCTTCGCCTGCGACGACGAACGTCTGGACGCGGAACCGATTGCTCGCTCCGGAGAGAGCGACGGAGAACTCATCGCGCGTGATCGCGAGCTCGCGAGGTGGGTCGGCGAGCACGGCTTCGCGGCGGCCGTGCGAGACGACGGCCAAATCATTCATGGTGTCGCTGCAGTCGCAGACGACGCGCTCGGACTCGACGCCGATGACGCCCTCGCCATTATGCTCCCGCTGCGCGTGAACGCGCGCACCGTGGGTGTGCTGCACGTTTCGGCCGCCGAGCCGATTGCACGCGGCGTCGCGCGCCGGCGACTCCTGGCGGCGCTGGCGTACTACGCCGCGTTAGGCGTGGAGCGCCTGCGCCTGGAAACCGAAGCCGAGCACGCGAGCGCGTTGCGCGAAGCGGATCGGATGAAGGACTTCGTGCTCGCATCGGTATCGCACGATCTGCGCACGCCGCTCACCGCGATCAAAGCGCTTGCCCACGATGCCGCCGGCCGCGGTGAGCCGAGCGGCGTGGTGATAGAAGAGCAGGCCGATCGACTCGGGCGCATGGTCGGCGACCTGCTCGATTTGTCTCGCATGAAGGCCGGTCCGTTCCCGGTGCACGTCGAACTCAACACCGCCGAAGACCTGATTGGTGCGGTGCTACGCCAGGTCGGCCAACCGCTCGCCGGCCGGCTGCAAACGCCACGGTTGAATCTGGACCAACCTGCACTGCTCGGGCGGTTCGACTTCGTCCAGTCGATGCGGATCCTTGTCAACCTGATCGACAATGCCGATCGGTATGCGCCGCCAGGGACCACGATCGACCTGGACGCGCGGCGGGACGGCGACTCGATCTGCTTCTCCGTGTCGGATCGCGGTCCTGGCGTCCCACCGTCCGAAGAGCAGCGAATTTTCCATCCTTTCTATCAGCCGGCTGTACGCGCCGGCGCGCGGACTGGTGGTGCCGGTTTAGGGCTCGCGATAGCCAGAGGGCTCGCGCAGGCACAGGGGGGCGACCTGCGCTATGAGCCACGCGCCGGCGGGGGTAGCGTCTTCACCTTGTCGCTACCGGCGCTGAAAGACGCCGACTCCACGCGACCAGTGCCCATGGCGACCACGTAGTTCCGCGCCTTCCGTTTCTTCCGCGCCCCACCTGGTGTCGCAAAAGCACCCCACACTCGCAGTTAGCAGCGCCTAACGGCACCGACAGTAGTCGGAGCGTTCCGTACCCTCGGTGTCCATCATCTCGACACTGCGTTCGCGAGCAATGCGCGGAAGTGCTGTCTAGAGCGAGGGTTCGCTCGATGACATCAATCGTGCCGCATCGGTCAAATCGGTCATTCTGACTTTCCGGTACAACGGTTGCCCTAGTTGCGGCCGCGATCCCAATGGGGGTCGCCCGCCGGAGCGCCGGCCTGGCAAAGTCACCTACTCGAACGTGATCCGGAGACCCTATGCTGCGAACCAGAATGCGCACGCTTGTCCTGTCGGCGGTGCTCATTGCAACGAGCGCCAGTTGCTTCTCCGATATGGGACCGACGGGGATCTCCACGCCCGAAGTCCCGAAGACCAACGAATCGCTCAACCTGCCGATCCTGAAGCCGGTCCTCAACCTCGTCGGCACCCTCCTCCAATGCACGCCGCAGCCGTTCGCGGCGGACACCGAGGTCGTAGGTCCGGCCGGTGGCGTGATCACGATGGGCAAGCACAAGTTGGTGATTCCTGCCGGTGCGCTTTCGAGCCCGGTGCGCATCATCGGTTCGGCGCCCGTCGACCACGTGGTATCGGTGCAGTTCCAGCCGGAAGGCTTGCAGTTCAATCCGAATCACGTGCCGCACCTGACGCTCGACTACAGCGCGTGCCCGCTCGTCCCATCGTTGCTGCCCAAGCGCATCGCGTACACGGACAGCAAGTTGAACATCCTGTCGTATCTGTTGTCGATCGACAACTTGCTGACGCGTCGGGTGACCGGGCAGGTGCATCACTTCTCGCGGTACGCGGTTGCGTGGTAGGCAGGTTTTCCGTCATGCGTATGTGACGAATAGAGATAGCATCGTCGGCCAGAAGGGTTCGCCGGCGCAGTGGTCCGCGGGTCGTGCGGATCATCGCGCCGGCGATCTGCTTGCCCGTGCTCGAGAGCTCGAGCGCGGGGGGTGCGTGCCCGAGGCGATCGAGGCATACGAGCGCGCGATTGACGTTGCATCGTCGAGCCGCGAGCGCACGGTGCTATCCGAAGCGTGCCGCCGCGTCGGCGTCATTCACTTTCTCGGCAACGACGTGGAGAAGGCGCGCGCACTCTGCGAGAGGAGCTTCGCGGTGGCGAGGGAGGCTGGGCACGATCTCCTCGCCGCCGAGGCGCTGAACGCGCTGGCGGGCATCGAGTTTCAGACGGGCGACATCGGTCACGCGCGCGAGACCTTTCTGCGCGCTCTTGCGTTAGGCGGTGAGGGCCTCGAGCTGCGTGCGCGCATCGAGCAGAACCTCGGGATTCTCGCCAACATCCAAGGCGACGTCGCGGGCGCGCTGGCCCACTATCAGCGCTCGCTCGACGCGTGCCGCACGCTCGGCGACGAGAAGGGCTGTGCGATCGCCTACCACAACCTCGGCATGTTGAGCGCGGACCGCGAGCTGTGGGACGACGCGGACCGCTACTATGCGCAGAGCCTTGCGATTGCGGAATCGATCGGCGACGTGCACCTTCGCGGCCTGTGCCTGCTCAACCACTCCGAGGTACATCTCGCCAGACAGCGGTACGACACGGCCCGCCAGAACGCCGAGGCCGCGTTAGGCATCTTCGATCAGCTGGGCGCTCGGGTGGACAAAGCCGACGCGTACAAGGTGATCGGCATCGTGTTCCGCGAGACGGGCCGGCATGCGCTCGCCGAGTCGCGTCTCCGCGCCGCGATCGACCACGCCGTGTCCACCGGATCCGTGCTCAGCGAAGCCGAAAGCTCGCGCGAGCTCGCGCGCTTGTTTCAGGCGATGGGCCGCAACCAGGAAGCGCTGACGCTCCTCAACTCGGCGCACCGGTTATTCGGTCGCCTCGATGCGCGTCGCGATCTGGTCGACGTCGACGCGAAACGCGCCAACCTCGAGGATACGTTCCTCGCGATCGTGCGCGACTGGGGTCAATCGATCGAATCGGCGGACAGCTACACGTTCGGTCACTGCGAGCGTGTGGCGCGGTACGCGATCGAGGTCGCGCGGGCACTGGCGCTGGACGATACCCAGCAGACCACCGTCCGGTTAGGCGCGTACCTGCACGACCTGGGCAAGGTGCGCGTGCCGCACGAGATCCTGAACAAAGCGGGCCCGCTCACCGCCGACGAATTCGCCATCATGCAGATGCACCCGGTGTGGGGCCTCGAACTGCTGGCGACGGTCGAATTCCCGTGGGACCTCAAGCCGATCATCCGCTGGCACCACGAGAAGCACGACGGCTCCGGTTACCCGGACCGCCTGCGCGGTGAAGAGATTCCGCTGTCGGCGCAAATCATCTGCATCGTCGATGTGTTCGACGCGCTCACGACCACGCGCAGCTACCGTGGCGCGCTGCCGCTCGAGGAAGCGCTGCGCCGGATGCGCGAATCGCGCGGGTGGTGGCGCGCCGATGTGTACAACGCCTTCATGCGAACCGTCGCCTTGGGAGAACAGCCGGCCGCCTGATGTCAAAACCCCCATGCCCAACGATCGGGCATGGGGGTTCTGACATCAGCGGACGCGCAGGGCGCCCCCGGAGCGCCCCCCGGATCCGCTGGACTGGACCGGGCAGGCGATCGAAAAGCGTCAGTGGCTAGTCGTGTCGTGCGGCATGCTCGACGAGTCACTCTTCACCGTGAAACTCAGATTGAGCGCTTTCAGCACGTCGTTGATGTCGGTGCTCGTGATGTTCTTCTGCTGACGGATGCACTGGACACCCTGTTCCGTCTTGGCACTCCACACGCCATCGGCCGAGCCGGCATCACAGCCATTGGAATTGATGGCCTTCTGAAGCTGTTTCACTTGGTCGCTCGTGAGGCCGGGATTATGGGCCTGCATTGGCGTGCCGAGTTTGCCGTACGACGTGTCCTGAGTGACCTTGCCGGTCGTGTCCATCTTGGTGGTTGTGTCCATCCGAGTTGTCGTGTCGTGCGTCGGTGGTGTCGTCTGCTGCGCGAACGCCAGCGCGGGGACCAGCGCGAGCGAGCAAACGAGCGCGGTGATCTTCCGGATCATAGGTAAACCTCCTGAAGCATCTGCATTGACGATCGCCTTCCGTGGTGCTCGTCGCTGAAGTGCGCGAGTCCGGGGCACGTAGCACATGAGCAAGCTACGGACCGATGGATCGGCGCAACGACGGGACGACCACGCGCACGTCGATGATTGTTAGACTCTAATTCCGCGACGCGATGCGGAGGTCGTTCAGAGTGAGAATCGTGTAATGAACCGCGTGTTGTTGGGCGCGAATGACTCGTGGAGTGCCCGATGCGTTCGACGCGACGTGCTGTCGTCCTTGGCGGGAGACACGTACTCGCTCGGATAGTAGAATCGGAAGGCAACACGGTCGCACTGAATGATTGCAAATGGGTCGCCGCGCTGGATCAGTTTCTCGTAATCTTCGCGGCTTGGCTGACAGCTGTACGCTTCGGGTCCGCCCGCGGCACAGTACTGGGGGTCATCAGTGAGGCACGTGGCCGGCGTGTGCGTGTGCAGCTCCGGCGTGCCGGCGTGACACGCGAACGAGACGTGGTTAGGCGAGGCGGTGTCGACGTGCGCGGGTCGTACCAGAAGCACGTGAAAGATGCTGTCGATTTTGGTCGGTGAAATCACACGGGCGACAATGCGCGCGCGCCGCACGCAGTACGCGCGCTCCGGCTGCGTAGAGTCCTCGCGCCACGCGGCGCGCAGCACGGCGCGCGCGCTGTCTTCCATTACCCCGAAGCGCACGACTTGCGCGCGCCCGCCGGCAGCGGCGAGGCAGGCCGCGCCGGCTGCCCAACGGAGAGCGCGGAGCAGGGCGAGCGGCGGTTGGAGTCTCATCGCGTGCGCTCCGGCGCTGGGGGAGCGAGCTCGCGCAACAGAAACGCCGCAAGACGCCGGTACGCGAGCACGCGGTCGGACGCCTTGCGAAGGCCGTGCCGTTCATCGGGAAAGCGAAGGTACTCGACCGTTCCGCCGTGCGCGCGAATGGCGCTGACGAGCTGATCGGCCTCGGCCACAGGATCTCGTGGATCGTTCGCACCATGAATCACCATGAGCGGCGCGCGAATGCTGTCGACGTGCGAGATCGGCGAGATGTCGACCAGGAATTGGTGATCGGTGCTGTCGTCGACGTTGCCGTACTCGACGCGATCGGTGGCCTTGAGCATCGGCGACGCGGTGGCGAGGGCCGTGATCCAGTTGGACACGCCGGCGATCCCGATACCCGCCCTGAAACGGCCGGGGAGCAACGCGAGCGCAGCAAACGCCATGAAGCCGCCGTACGCGCCGCCGTACACGGCGGCGCGCGATGTGTCCGCCAATCGATTGCGAGCGAGCCAGTCCAGGGCGCCCGCCATGTCACGGACTGCATCCATCCGGCGGCGGCCATTGTCGAGCTGCGTGAATTGGCGGCCGTATCCCGTCGAGCCGCGGTAGTCGAGATCGAAAACCGCGATGCCTCGCGTCAGGAGAAACTGGAAGAGCGGCTGGAACGTCGCGCTGGCGTGGCTCGATGGTCCGCCGTGCAGAGCGAGCAGAACGGGCGGTTTGCGCTTGCCGGCCTCGGGCGGCAGATAGAGCAGCCCGTGAATCGTGTCGCCATCCCAGCTCGGGAACGACACGGCGCGAGGCACGACGAACTGATCGGCGTCGAGGCCGGCGGTGGCCGACCGCGTGGCGCGCGTTAGGCGGTGAGTCGTGGCGTCGTACAGGTACACGTCGCCCGGAAGCTGCGCGCCGGCGACACGGATCACGAGAACGCTGGCGTGCGGAGCCCACGTGATATCGTATCTTCCGTTAGGCAGCGACGGCTGCGCCTCGCTGCCGGTGCCCTGCAGATCGAGAAGGTGCAGCTGGCTGGCGCCGCTCGCGTCCTCCGTCCAGGCGAGCCAGCGGCCGTCGCCCGACAACGACACCTCGTCCACCGGATGACGGCTCGCGCCGATCCAGGTGAGCGCACGCTCGGTCGTGTCGTAGTACGCGAGGCCTGCGACGTCGCGGCCATCGTCGGTGGCGACATAAAACCCCCGGCCGTCGGCCGACCAGGAGATGCCGCGGAACGACGCGGCGCTGTCGGGCGCGAAGAGCGTGTCGAGTGCGCCGGTGGTCAGGTCGAGCAGGTAGAGGTCGTTCGCCGTCTCGCCGCGGGCGCGCGAGAGGACGAGCGCGTTGCCGTCGGGCCGCCAGGCGGCGACGGTGACGCCGCCGCCGGCCTCGTACACGCGGCGGGGCGCCGACGGCTGCCCGTTAGGCGAAATGTCCTGCACGTAGACGTCGAAGTCGGAGCCATCGCGTGCGGTCGATGAAAAGGCGATGCGGTGGCCATCCGGCGACCAGGCGCCGAACTCACGGAACGAGCTGTCGGGCGGGAGCAGCTCGCGTTCTTCGAGGCCATCGGGCGAGACCAGGTAGTAGCCTTGTCTCTCATCGCCGCCGCGATCCGCGGCGTAGAAGATCCATCCGCCGGCCGGCGACCATGCCTGCGTGGTCACCCCGTTTTCGGTGAATGTCAGTTGATGCGGCGCGGGTACGCCGGGAAATCCGCTGGCGACGCTCACCACCCAGATCTGTGGAAGGCCTGTGGTGCTCGTGATGAAGGACACCTGCTCGCCGTCCGGAGACGGCGACGCATCGCTCGCCGAGCGCACGGCGAGGTAGCGCGCGATGTCGGGCGTCTGCGATCCGGCGAGTCCGATGTCGCCGGGCACGGGCCGAGGGACGTCGCTGGTGTCGGTCGTGTCGGCTTGTGCGCCTGTGCGCGGCGCGATGGCGAGCAGCAGGATCGCTGTCGCCCGCCGAGCGACCGTCGACCACGTTGCGCGCACGTTCGCGGCCCGACGTTATCCGTGCGACGCCGCGCGCGATCGACGGCGCGTCGCTGAGCGAGCGGGGCCCTGCACGCCGTCCTCGAAGAACAGGGTGGGCTCATCGGTGGCGCCCATTTCGCGGACGATGCGCCCGAGGTGCCGCGCGAGCACGCGGCACTCGGTGCCGGAGAGATTGCGCAGCGCCGCGATGAGGCGAATCTGCGCGACCTCGGGCGACGACCGAAGCAGCGAACGGCCCGACGGCGTGAGCGAGAGCACGACGCGACGGCCGTCTTCCGCCGAGCGCGTACGCGACACGAGACGGCGTCGCACGAGCCGATCGACGACGACGGAAACGGAGCTTTGGTGCGTAAAGGTCCGTGCGGCGAGCTCGTTCAGCGAGTAGGCGGGTGCTTCGGCCAGCGCGTGCAGGACGAACAGCTGAGCGCCGCTGACGCCCAGGCGTCGTTCGGCGGCGCGGGCAGAGACGCGCAGCGACTGGACGATACGGCGTATGGCATCGAGCGCGGCGGTGAGGTCAGCCGAGTCCTTGCGCGGTCGGGCCGGCGCGGGCCGGCGAATCGTATTGGTAGCCATTTGCGACTAATTACAGGGATCTGGCTCGAAGCATCTCGCCGTCGAGGACACAATATACGCCTCCCAACGAAGTCGGCTACGCGACGCGGCGGACTCGGCACGAGCACGCGTGGGCGGTACTGGCTATCGCGTGGGGCGTGCCATTATGTTCACTGTCGGCTCGCCGTCGCGAGTCCGATGGACGCATCAATTTCGATCGAGGACAACCATGGTCGACCGTCGACGTCACGGCGTACTGCTCGTGATATGTTGGCTGCTCTCAGCGGCGCTCTTCGTGTTCCTGTTCGTCACGTACAACAACACGAAGCTCTCGTATTCGATGTATTTCCCGGGGATGCCGCTCTACGGCGCGATGACGTGGTGGTTTTTCTTGACGATCCCATTGATCGGCTGGACGTGGGGATTCTTCAACGATCTCAAGGACTCGATCGAGCCCGAGCCGAGGAACGGAGCGGGGGCGCCGCGCGCAAAGGGCGACCATCGATAACGCAGATCGATAGGATGCGAGCCCGGCGAGAGCCGGGCTCTTTTTTTTGTCCGCGGTGCGGCGGGTCGACCGTCGATGATTCGGAACGGTGCAAATACGGCGCGCAAAGTATGTAAGTGGTTACTTGCTTTGTTGAATGGCGCTGGATAGGCTTCCGGCCCTATGGACATACGCGAACGCTTGCTGGGCGCAGCCGCCCAGGTATACGCCGAAGCCGGTTATCGGGGCGCGACCACTCGACGCATCGCGCAGCAGGCTGGGGTCAGCGAGATCACGCTCTTTCGGCAATTCGGATCGAAGGAGGCGCTGATGCTGGAGGCGCTCACCGCGGCGAGCCGGACCGCGGTGTTGGCGCTGCCGGAGCACCCGGCTGATCCCGTGCGCGAGCTCACCGAGTGGAGTCGCGGGCGATTCGAAACGCTGTTCCGGATCCGCTCGCTGCTCCGAAAGGTGATGTCCGAAGTGGAGGAGCATCCCGAAATCATCGATTGCGCGAAGAGCTATCCGCGGCACCCCGTGAGTTTTCTCGACCAGTACGTGCGGCGGTTGCAGGCGCGCGGTTGGGCGGCCGACGACATCGACCCGAAGCTTGCGGCGGCGATGTTGGTCGGCGCGATTTTCACGGAGGCAATGGTGCGGGACATGATACCCGAGGTGTACTCCTACGGGATCGAGGAGGCGCTGGACGGCTACGTGCGGATGTTCCTGCGCGCGATCGGCTGCGAGGCGGGCTCGGTCGCGATGAGGCAGCCATGAACGCGGCACGGCAGGCGATCGTGACGCTCTGCGGCGCCGGGCTGGTGGTCGCGGCGTCGCTTCCGTTAGGCGCACAGGCGGCGGATTCCGTCCGCCCCATGTCGTTGGACGACGCGTTGAATCTGGCCGAGTCGCGCAGCGAGGACATTGCGATCGCGCAGGCGGGGGTGGAGCGCGCGCGGGGGCAGGACGTGAAAGCGCGCAGCGGCTACTGGCCGCAGATCACGGGGTCGCTGTCGTACACGCGCACGCTGAAGTCGATCTTTCAGGGATTCGGGACCGACACCAGCGGCGGTCCGCCGTCCTGCGATGCGTTTCACCCGAATCCATCGGCGACACTGGACCAACGCGTCGCGCTCCTGGAGCAGGCGTTAGGCTGCGCGCCGTCTTCGGGCAATCTGTTCGGCGACTTCTCGAGCGTCGGCTTCGGGTCGGCCAACCAGTACACCCTCGGCCTGTCCCTCACGCAAAATCTGTTTTCGGGCGGCCGTGTGGGCGCGCAGGTCCGCCAGGCGGGTGCCCAACGGGAGACGGCGGAGATCGGCCTCACGTCGGCGCGGGCGCAGTTGGTGTTGCAGGTGACGCAGGCCTACTACGACGCGGCGCTGAGCGACCGATTGCTGGAAATCGCGG
>JAICLH010000299.1 GCA_025927495.1 Gemmatimonadaceae bacterium | reverse complement strand
TGATCGCGCGCGGCGGCGAGCGGCCGCTCGTGCTCGAGGAGGTGGAAGCCGTGCTGGCATCGGAGGCGCTGATCGTGGACGCGTGCCGCAACGCCGTTAGGCACCGCGGAGCGCCGATCTCACTCGCGACGCGCCCGGTGCTCTTCGCCCTCGCGCGAGCGCTGGGCGAAGCGTGGCCGCACGACGTCGCGCGCGACGTGCTGCTCGCACGCGCGTTCGGCGCGAAACATGTCGATGACTCGCACCGCGCGCGGTTGCGCGTCGAAATCGGACGGCTTCGCGTCGCGCTGCGCCGCGTGGCCGACGTCCGCGCCACGAAGCGAGGCTTCGCGCTCGTGCCTCGCGGCGCGACCGAGGTCCTCGTGTTGGCGCGGCCCGTCGAGGAAGCGCATGCATCGGTGCTCGCGCTGCTCGACGACGGTGAGGCCTGGTCGACGTCGGCGCTCGCGCTTGCGCTCGGAGCCAGTCAGCGCACGTTACAGCGCGCACTGGAAGAGCTGGCGCGGGAAGGCAAGGTCCAGCCGTTCGGGCGAGGGCGGGCCCGCCGCTGGATCATGCCGCCGGTGTCCGGATTCACGACAGCGTTGTTACTCCCCGCTGCGCTCCCGATCGGTTAGCCTGACGTCATGCGCCAAGCTACTGCCGAGATCACTCGCGAATACGGCCCGTTTCCGCGGGTGAAGAGCGTCGCCGGCGTCACGTACGACGGTGAGTCTGTCTGGTATGCCGCCGGCGATTCGATGCGGGCATTCGACCCGGCGAGCGGTGAAGAACGTTGTGCGATCGATGTGCCCGCGCACGCCGGCACCGCGTTCGATGGAAAATTTCTCTATCAGATCGCCGAGTCGAGAATCCAGAAGATCGATCCAGCGACGCGCCGCGTCGTGTCCACCATCCCGGCGCCGGGCGCCGGCGGCGACTCGGGTCTCGCGTGGGCAGAAGGGACGCTCTGGGTTGGCGAATATCGGGCGCGAACGATTCACCAGATCGATCCCGACACGGGCGCGATTCTTCGTACGATCGAATCGAACCGGTTCGTCACGGGGGTCACCTGGGTGGATGGCGAGTTGTGGCACGCCACGTGGGAGGGCGAGGAAAGCGACATCCGTCGAATCGATCCGCGCAGCGGCGCGGTGCTCGAGCGGCTGGTAATGCCTAACGGCGTCGGCATCTCCGGGCTCGAGTCGGATGGCACGGGTCAGTTCTTCTGCGGCGGCGGGAAGAGTGGCACGGTGCGCGCTGTGCGTCGCCCGCGACGGGCCGCACGGTCCGGCGGGAGCGGCCCTTGACCCAGTCGCCGGCGACGCGCGGCGAGTTCGTATCGTGGGACGGCGGCTGCCTCTTCGTGAGCACAGCAACGGCCATCACGGGAGTGCACGCGCACTACGCGGTCCAGGTCGCGTTGGGCTCCGAATTCGGAATTCGATTTCGGCCTAACGACAGCGATCCGTGGATCGCATACGATGGCGTGATCATTCCGTCCCGTCAGCCGCATGCCATGGACGCGACGGCGGTGCACTCCAATGCGGTGCTGTTCGTCGAACCCGAGACGCGCGAAGGACGCGCCCTCATCGAGTTGTACGCGCCCAAGGGTATCGCGCCGTTGCGACCAGACGATGCGCAGAAGGCGGCGAGGCAAACCAGATAGGTGATGGGTAGTGGGATGGAAGCCGCGCGCCGGATTGCGGCCGCGAACAAGATGAACGAGGCGCCTAACGCGAAATTCTGATAGTTCCGGACTCCCCATTCGAGCCAGCGCACCGCTTCGGCGTTCGCAAAACGCGCCGCCTTCTCGGAGTCTGACGCAGCGGCCCACGCATCCACGGCCTGCTTGAGGGCAACGCCGTCCACGGCTTGGAGCGCGCCATAGAGAGCGACTGTGGCGACAGCGCAAGCGATGCGGTGCTCGTTGGCCGGACCATCCGCGTGGAGCTGTGTAACGAGAATGAAAAGGATCTCTCCCGCGAGCAGCAGCGTCGCAGACGGGCGCAGCGACGGACGATCGATCATAACGCTCCGGGCTTGCAGCGGGCGCGACCGCACGGGACAGAATCGGGTCGCCCGATGCCGGCCCGGATGCTCTTTGCCATCTGCAGGTGCCGCACAATCACCGGCCGAATCTGACTAACGAGCGCCGACTTGAATTCCGGGCTGTGCGCGACCCGCCGCGCCGCGTCGACCAGGGCAAGCGCCTCCATGTGGTCCTGCACCTGAGCGCCGCTGTACGCGAGATCGAATGCCGGGCCCCCATTCCTGGCGCGCAAGTTGTCAAGTTCGGCCGAGCCTTCCCGCACGATCATGCTGTCGCCTATCGTGGGCGTGAGGCCGAGTTGCGACGCCAGCGCACTCGCCTGCTGATCGAGCGTCGTGTGGTCCGAGATGATCTGGCTCGCCAAGGCCCGCACGTTGCTGTTGCCGGACATCGTCTGCGCCAATTTCGCCGCGTTGATTTCGTTCACATTCATCTGATGCAGCGTGCCGAGGAAGTCAGCATCGGTTGGCGGCGGTGCGACGATGCGCTGCTGGTTCGTGGTGAAGGCGTCACGACGCTGATCGCTCCAGCCGGTCGCCGCAGCGACGATGGAGAGGGCTGCGGTAGAGAGCTCGAGCGACCGGCAAACGGCGGACAGCATACAGCACCACGGCCAGCGGGGAACGAGACGAGGTGCTGTGCAATCGCCGTGCGCCATTTCATCGTTGGGGCGGGCAGACCGACAAGCCGAGC
>JAICLH010000134.1 GCA_025927495.1 Gemmatimonadaceae bacterium | reverse complement strand
CTTTTCAACGCTATGAATCAAGCCGTCAGCCTTATTGCGCGTCTCGACGAGCTCACGGAAGCGCTTGTCCTCGGCCGCGTGGGCTTCGGCATCGCGCACCATCCGCTTGATCTCTTCCTCGTTGAGACCGCTGGAGGCCTTGATGACGATCTTCTGCTCCTTGCCCGTGGCCTTGTCTTTCGCGGACACGTTCAGGATGCCGTTCGCGTCGATGTCGAAGGACACCTCGACCTGCGGCATGCCGCGCGGTGCCGGCGGAATGCCGGTGAGCTGGAACTTGCCGATGGTCTTGTTGTACACGGCCAGCTCGCGCTCGCCTTGCAGCACGTGGATCTCCACCTGCGTCTGGTTGTCTTCCGCCGTCGAGAACGTTTCCGACTTCTTGGTCGGAATCGTCGTGTTGCGCGGAATGAGCACGGTGGTCACCCCGCCTAACGTCTCGATGCCGAGCGACAGCGGTGTCACGTCGAGCAGCAGGACATCCTTTTGCTCGCCCGTTAGTACGGCACCCTGAATGGCCGCGCCGATCGCAACGACCTCGTCCGGATTCACGCCCTTGTGCGGATCCTTCTTGAAGAAGTCCTTGACGATCTGTTGCACCTTGGGCATGCGCGTCGAGCCGCCGACGAGAATTACCTCGTCGATCTGTTCGGGCTTGAGGCCGGCATCCTTGAGCGCCTGCTGCATCGGCGGAATCGTGCGCTGCACGAGATCGTCGCACAGCTGCTCGAGCTTGGCGCGCGTGAGCGAATAGTTGAGGTGCTTGGGTCCCGACTGATCCGCCGTGATGAACGGCAGATTGATATCCGTTTGCTGCGTGGACGACAGCTCCATCTTCGCCTTCTCGGCGGCTTCCTTGAGCCGCTGGAGCGCCATCGGGTCCTTCGAGAGATCGATGCCCTGGTCGCGCTTGAACTCCGCCACGAGCCAATCGATCACGCGCTGGTCGAAGTCATCGCCGCCCAGGTGCGTGTCTCCGTTAGTCGACTTGACCTCGAACTGGCGCGAGCCTTCGACGTCGTAGAGCTCGAGCACAGAGATGTCGTACGTGCCGCCGCCCAGGTCGAACACCGCGACCTTCTCGTCCTTCTTCTTGTCGAGACCGTAGGCGAGCGCCGCGGCCGTCGGCTCGTTGATGATGCGGAGCACATCGAGACCCGCTATCCGGCCGGCGTCCTTCGTGGCCTGTCGTTGCGAGTCATTGAAGTACGCGGGCACCGTCACCACGGCCTTCTCGACCTTGTGGCCCAGGTAGTCTTCGGCGGTCTGCTTCATTTTCTGAAGGATCATCGCGGAGATCTCTGGCGGCGTGTACCGCTTGCCCTGGATCTCGACAACGGCCTGATCGTTCGGGCCGGCCGCGACCTTGTACGGAACGCGTTTGATCTCCTCGGTGATCTCGGACATCTTGCGTCCCATGAACCGCTTGATGGAGAAGACGGTGTTCTGCGGGTTGGTCACCGCTTGACGCTTGGCCACTTGGCCGACCAAACGCTCGCCGTCCTTCGTGAACCCGACCACAGACGGAGTGACGCGCCCACCCTCGGCGTTTGGGATGACCACGGGATCGCCGCCTTCCATCACGGCGACAACCGAGTTCGTTGTTCCCAGGTCGATACCGATTACTTTTTCGGCCATAGTTTCCTCGATGTACGTTGATGCGCGAGTCGCCACGAAGTGACGCTCGATTTCTTATGTCTAGAGTCCGGCCCAAGGTTCTCGCAAACTTGAGGCCCGATAATCGCGCCACATTGACAGCTTGAGAGCGTGGTGATGCGCGAGTCTGACAGGAAAGGCGGACAAGGCAGGACACTGCCGGACGAGTCGACTGCGCAATTCCTAGAGTCAACGAGGCCATGTGCCGAATCCGACGCTCCTGCGCGGTCGCATAGGTCAACGGCCGTGTCTAGCTTTTGTCCGCCTTAAATGATCCCACTCGGTGATGACCTCCCACGGCTCAGTCGGCCGCGGATGACGTACGTGATTCTGGCCGTCACGTGGGCCGTTTGGGTGCTGGTCGAAAAGGGAGGACTCGACCCGTATGCTCTGGCCAAGAGCGTGTGCGACTACGGCCTGGTACCTGGCGAGCTGACACATCGGGCCGCCCTCGGGACCGCGGTCCCGATTGGTCCCGGGATGGTCTGTGCGGTCGACAACTCGCCGATCAACTTCCTCACCCCGCTGCTGTCGATCTTCCTGCACGGCAGCTGGGGACACATCCTGGGCAATTCGCTCTTCTTCTGGGTCTTCGGCCGCAGCGTCGAAGACAGCATGGGTTCGGGGCGGTTCCTGTTTTTCTACCTCATCTGCGGTCTCGCCGCGGCTGCCTTGTATATCGCGACGAGTCCGGCGTCACCCGTGCCGACCGTTGGTGCCTCAGGCGCCATCTCCGGAATCATGGGCGCGTACCTCGTGCTGTATCCGAAGGCGCGGGTCAACATGTTCTTCATCATTTTCGTGATTCCGATCCGCGCGTGGCTCGTGCTGCTCTACTGGTTTGGGCTGCAGGTGCTCGAGGGCTTGCCGCAGCTCGGTCAGATGAATCCGCACGTGTCGGGCGGCGTGGCGGTGTGGGCGCACGTGGGCGGCTTTCTGACGGGGATGCTGCTCGTGTCGCTCTTCGCGGACCCGCAATTGGTGCGTCGCCACAGGGCGGTATTCGGCGGCTATTACGGCTGATTCGTAGGGGTTCTGTTCCGGATTTGGGAGCGTCTCCTGGCTATCGATGCCATTGACTCGCCAGAGACGCCCAGTCGGTCCGTCATTCGTTGTTCGTTTCGCGCTTTCCTACCCGTGGTCCGTGCTTCGTCGTTCGTCAGCCGCCGACGACCGGATACGCGCTGATCACGAACAACGTATGACGCGCGACGGGTAGGAAAGCACGAAACGAACAACGAATGACGGAGCACGGCACTTGCCAGCCTGCCCAGAGTACCGCTCTTGCACCTAGAAACTCGATGGAGCGGTTCCGGCGCTGGGGCAGGACGTGTAACTTCTGCGTCACTCGCCGCTGTCCGAGCCGTAGTAGCCGGGTCACTCGATTCCGTCGAACGCCAGCCGTGCTTGCTCCAACCGTCGCGCGCATCGCGGCACTCATCGACCACACGATCCTCAAGGCCGAAGCGACGCGCGACGAGATCGACTCGCTGTGCGATGAGGCCCGCGAGAACGGGTTTGCCGCCGTGTGTGTCAATCCGGTGTGGGTGCCGTGGTGCCGGGCGCGCTTGCGTGGTGCTGAACCCAAGGTGGCAACCGTCATCGCGTTTCCGTTGGGCGCGTGCGAGCCGGAGATCAAGGCGCGCGAAACCGAATTGGCGGTGAGCGAAGGGGCCGACGAGCTCGACATGGTAGCGGCCATCGGCCACATCAGATCGGGGGACTGGGGGCATGTCGCGGGTGACATCTCGGCGGTGGTCGACGCCGCGGGCGACCGGCCGGTGAAGGTGATCATCGAGACCGCCGTCCTAACGGACACCGAGATCGCGAAGGCGAGCGTCATCGCTCGGGACGCCGGCGCGGCGTTCGTGAAGACGAGCACCGGATTCCACGCCGCGGGTGGTGCGACCACCGGCGCCGTGTCGCTCATCCGACGTGCTGTCGGCGAAGGGATGGGCGTGAAGGCTTCGGGCGGCATCCGCGACTGCGGCGTAGCACTTCGCATGGTGGCGGCGGGCGCGACGCGCATCGGAACGTCGAGCGGGCTCGAGATCGCACGCTGTCTGGACGCGGATCCAAGCCCGCTCGCCGAGCTCGTCGAGCACCCTGAGCGTCACGTCGCGTGTGCGACGGCGCGCGTCCGCAGCGTATCGGCCTAACAGGAGCGAGAGATATCGTGCGTCTCATTCCCCGAGACACCGCGTTCTTCGCGATGTTCGAGCAGTTGTCCAAGCGACTCACGGCGGCGGCGCGTCTGCTGGCCGGGTTGTTCGCCGAGCCCATGCGGATGGATCATTTCGTGTCGGCCATCAAGCTCGTGGAGCACGAAGCCGACACCATCACGCACGACATCATTGCGCGCATCGATCAGACGTTCGTGACGCCGTTCGACCGCGAGGACATCCACTTGCTGGCATCACGCCTGGACAACGTGGTGGACCTGGTGGACGGAACCGCACGCCGCGCGGCCATGTTTCACGTGACCGACGTGCACGAAGCGGCCAAAAAAATCTGCGAGGTCCTCATTCGAGCGACGGATGCGATCGAGGCCGCCGTGGCACACATGAAGGACGTGCGCTTCGTCGTCGAGAAAGGCCGCGAGATCAAGATGCGCGAGGAAGAAGGGGACGCGCTCTACCACGAAGCGGTGGGTGAGTTGTTCCGCGGCAAGCCCGACCCGCTCGAGGTGATCAAGTGGAAGGAACTGTACGACACGCTCGAGCGCGCGCTCGATCAGTGTGAGGACGTGTCCAACGTCCTCGAGAGCATCGCTCTCAAACACGCCTGATCGGTGGTCACGTACATCATCGCGATCATCGCGATCGCGTTCCTGTTCGACTTCAGCAACGGCTTCCACGACTCGGCGAACTCCATCGCCACGGTTGTGGGCACGCGCGTGCTCAAGCCTCTCCCCGCCGTGTTGTGGGCGGCGACGTTCAACTTTGCCGCGGCTTTCACGGTTGGCACGGCGGTCGCGCGGACCATGGGGCAGGGCATGATCCGGGTGTCCGTCGTCGATCCCAACGTAATCCTCGGCGCGCTGCTCGGCGCGATCGCGTGGAACGTGATCACGTGGTACGTCGGGCTTCCTTCGAGCTCGTCGCACGCGCTGATCGGAGGCTACGGCGGCGCGGCGGTCGCGAAGGTGGGCTTCTCGGCGATCATTCCTGCCGGTTGGACCAAGACCCTGGTCTTCATTGTTCTCTCGCCGATCATCGGCATGATCCTCGGATTCGTGCTCATGGTGGCGGTGTACTGGATTTTCAGCCGCACACCGCCGGGCCGCGTGGATCGAATATTTCGCGTTGCGCAGCTGGCCAGCTCCGCGTTTTTCTCGCTCTCGCACGGCGCGAATGACGCGCAGAAGACCATGGGCATCATCGTGGGACTGCTCGTGTCGACGCAGGCCTATTTCGCGCACGAGCCGGGCATGCTGCACCACCTCTACATCACCCACGGCGACACGATCCCCCACTGGGTGGAGATCGCGGCCTACACGGCCATCGCGTTGGGCACAGCGTTAGGCGGGTGGCGCATCGTGCACACCATGGGCTCGCGCATCACGCGCTTGCGGCCGGTGGGCGGATTCTGCGCCGAGACGGGCGGGGCGCTCAGCATTCTGCTCGCCACGCGGTTCGGAATTCCGGTGAGCACCACGCACACGATCACGGGATCGATCGTCGGCGTGGGCGCGACGCAGCGGTTGTCGGCCGTCAGGTGGGGTGTGGCGGGGAGAATCGTCTGGGCCTGGGTTCTCACGATTCCGGCGGCGGCTGCAATGTCGGCCGTCTTCTGGCTAGTGCTGAGCCGGGTGACAGCCGCCGGCGGGATGTAGCGGCTAAGCCAAAATTCCAGAATCGTTTAGGCTATTGGCGCCGATCGCGGTCTGCATGTCATAGACCGGCTTTTGTTGTCATCCCGTGACCGAAGCGTGATCTTTCTCCTGGTGGCGGCCGCAATAGTGCCAGCCTCCCCACCTCGCGTGTCGTCACCTGGAACCCATGTCTGATCTCGTCTTATCGCCATCGCTGTTCATCAACCGCGAGTTGAGTTGGCTGGATTTCAACCAGCGCGTACTCCACGAAGCGTTTGATGAACGGAACCCGCTGCTCGAGCGGCTCAAGTTCCTGGCGATCTTCAGCACCAACCTCGACGAGTTCTACATGGTGCGCGTGGCTGGTCTTCGCCGGCAGTTGGCGGCGAACGTCACGGCCACCGGCGCGGACGGGATGACGCCGCAAGAACAGCTCGATGCGATTCGCGCCCGTGTCTGCGAGCAGATCAAGCTGAGCCAGCGGTGTCTGCACGAGGAGCTGTTGCCGGCGCTCGCGCAGCGCGGCGTCGGTCTGCTGAGCATGAAGGAGCTGGACCGTGAGGAGCACGCGGCACTCGACGCGCGCTTCGACTCATCGATATTCCCGGTCCTCACACCTCTCGCGGTCGACCCCGGCCACCCGTTCCCGTACATCTCGAACCTATCGCTCTCGCTCGCCGTAGAGGTGCGCGACCCGCAGACCGGCGTCGAGCACTTCGCGCGCGTGAAGGTGCCGCGCAGCCTGCCGCGCTGGCTGCCCACGAAACGCGGGAACTGGTTCGTACCGCTCGAGCGGGTGATCGGAGCGCACCTGGACAAGCTCTTCCCGGGCATGGAGGTCCGGAACTGGAACGTGTTCCGGATCACGCGCAACTCCGATTTCGAGATCGCGCCGTTCGACGACGCCGAAGATCTGATGGCGTCGATCGAAGAGCAGGTATTCCGCCGGCGCTTCGGCGAAGTGATTCGCCTCGAGGTGGAGGACGGCACGCCCGAAGAGGTGCGGTCGCTGCTGCTCGAGGAGCTGCGCGACGACCGGCTGCCGCCGAGTGCGTCGCTCACCGAGCGGGACGTGTACGAGGTGGGTCGACTCCTCGAGCTGGGCCAGCTGATGGACCTGGCGACGCTCGACATCCCCGAGCTCCGCGATCCGCCGTTGATACCGGTGACGCCGCGGCCGTTCCGCGAATCCAACGGCGCGGTGTTCGACGCGTTCCGGCAGCGCAGTGTGCTGGTGCACCACCCGTTCGAGAGCTTCGCGACAACGGTGGAACACTTTCTCCAGCGCGCCGCTGAAGATCCCGAGGTGCTGGCGATCAAGATGACGCTGTACCGGACGTCGGGCGACACGCCGATCGTGCGCGCGCTGATCGATGCCGCCGAGCGCGGCAAGCAGGTGGCGGTGCTGGTGGAGCTCAAGGCGCGATTCGATGAGGCGAACAACATCGAATGGGCGCGGCAGCTGGAGAGCGCGGGCGTGCACGTGGCGTACGGTCTCGTCGGACTCAAGACACACGCCAAGATCGCGTTAGTCGTTAGGCGGGAAGCCGACGGCATTCGGCGCTACGTGCACGTGGGCACGGGCAACTACAACTCGCGCACCGCGCGATTGTACACGGACCTGGGATTTTTCACGACCGATCCGCGCATCGGCGCCGACATGACCGACCTGTTCAACGTGCTGACGGGTTTTTCGCGCCAGCAGACGTTCCGTTCGCTGATCGTCGCGCCGTACGGAATCCGCGAGCGGTTCCTCGAGCTCATCGCGCGGGAGGCCGAGCACGCCCGCGCCGGACGGCCGGCGCGCATCGTGGCGAAGATGAACGCGCTCGCGGATGCCGAGATCATCGCGGCGTTGTACCGCGCGTCGCGCGCCGGCGTCGACATCGACCTGATCGTGCGCGGCATTTGCTGTCTGCGTCCCGGCCTGCCGGATGTGAGCGAGCGGATCCGTGTGATCAGCATCGTGGGCCGGTTCCTCGAGCACTCGCGCGCATGGCACTTTCTGAACGGCGGCGCCGAGGAGTTCTACATCGGCTCGGCGGACTGGATGTCGCGCAACTTCGACGGACGCGTCGAGGCGATCGTGCCCATCGAAGATCCGGCGCTGCACGCGTCGCTGCGCACGCTGCTGGCGACGCTGCTGGCCGACAATCGCCAGGCATGGGAGCTCGACGCCGAGGGTCAGTACCGGCAACGGCATCCTGGTCCGGGAGAGCCGGAGCACGCCTCGCACCGGCTGTTCTTGATCGACCCATGGGGTGCTGCTGCGCCCGCGCACACGCCGGCTCCGGTGCTCGAAGCCGCGGCGCCTAACGATGAGGCCGAAAGCGACGACGAGCTGTCAGGCGCCGACGATGTGGACGGGCACGCCCGCCACCCGTTCAAGAAGCGCCCGCTTCCGCGCCGCACCCCACAGTTCGAGTCGTAACGGCTGTCCCGCCACGCGCGGGACGACCGTGATGCGGATGCCCGTGCGCGACCACCGCACGCGCACGCGGTCTACTGCGCCCGTGTGTCCGCGATCCAACCCATCGGCCACGCGCAGCACCGCGGCGAGACGACGGACCTGACGGCGTAGCGTGCGGTCGAGGGCCGACAGCGTTTCGTGCGACCTTCGCGGCGGCGCGCCGCGGTGGTATCGCGCGACGTTGGCGATCACGAGCTGCTCGGCCGGCGACAGGCCGAGCAGCTCGGCGTGGGCGATGAGATAGAACGAGTGCTTGTGGTGTTTGTCGTAGCTGATGTAGTAGCCGATGTCGTGCAGGCGCGCCGCGGCGGCGAGGACATCGCGTTCGCCCGGCTCACACTCAAGCCGCTCGCGCAGCGCGTCGAACAGTTGTAAGGCGAGACGCTGCACCTGCACCGCGTGCCGGTCCTCGACGCTGCACGCCTCGGCGAGCCGCTCGATCGAACGCTGGCGTGCGTCGCCGGGGCTCGCCGCGTGCGGCTTCACGCGCGCGGTCTCGAGGAGCAAGCCTTCGCGGATGCCGTACGCGGACACGACGATGCTCGGCGCGTCGAGTCGCGCCAGGACTTCGGCGATCACGGCGAGGCCGGCGACGATGATGTCGGCGCGTCCGGCGTTGAGTCCCTGCACGGCGAGTCGTTCGGCGAGGCTCATGTTCTGGAGGGCATCGAGGATGTGCTCGAGCTCGATGCGGGTGACGCGTGTGCCGTGCACAGTGCGCGCGGGGTGCAGGCCCTGCCGGGCGAGCGCCATGCCGGCGAGGTTCGTGAACGTGCCGCCGGAGCCCACGATGCGGGCGCTGCGCCATTCGCGCGCCGGGAGCTGCGTGCGGAGCACGGCGCGCACGGCGCGGCGGAGGGCTTTGACCGCGCGGCGGCTCGTGCCCCGCTTGAGGTATTCCTCCGTTAGGCGGAGGGCGCCGAAGGGCAGCGAGACGACGCGGTCCACGAGCCCGGCCGCGCAAAGCACGAGTTCGAGCGAGCCGCCGCCGATGTCGGTGACCACGGTGCGGCCGGTGCCCAGATCGAAGTGCGCCAGCGCGCTGCGGTAGCTCAAGAGCGCCTCGGCGTGGCCGTCGAGGATGCGGACCGGGAGATGCGCGCCGCGTTGGACCATGTCGAGGAACTCGCGCGCGTTGACGGCGTCGCGCACGGCGCTGGTGGCGACGGCGACGATCCGCGTGGCACCCCGCTGCCGCGCCAGCGTGGCCATGCGCGAGATGGCTTCGCTCGCGCGCTCCATCGAATGCGGCGTCAGGCGGCGCGACTCGCCCATCCCCGCGCCTAACCGGGGCGCGGCCTTCATCTCGTCCACCACCCGGATGTGGCCGCCGGGTGTGACGTCCGCGATCAGCTGGCGGATGGAATTGGAGCCGATGTCGATCGCCGCGACGCGCTCGGTCCGCCCGTTGGGCGGACGCGGCGCGGCGCTGCGGGCTCGGGTACGGACTGCGACCGGCCGGCTCGTCGGCGTCCTCCGTTAGGCCACCGACGTGACGCCGAGCGATCCGGTGCCGAGCGACCGGTCCTCGAGGTGGTGCTTGATCGACTTGCCTTCGGCGAGATACACGGCGTCTTCGGCGATGTTGGTTGCCAGGTCGGCCACCCGCTCCAGATTGCGGCTCACGAGGAACAGCTCCAATGCGGCCGAAATCGTCGTCGGGTCCTCGAGCATGTGGGTGAGCAGGATGCGGAACAGCGAGTCGTGCAGCGCATCCACCTGATCGTCCCGCTTGCACACCTCGCGTCCGAGCGTGCCGTCGGCCCGCACGAACGCATCCAGCGCATCGCTCAACATCGCGCGCGCGCGCCGCGCCATGTCTTCGATTTCCGGATCGGGTGTAATGATCGAACGCATGTCGTTCAGACGCAAGGCCGACTGCGCAATGTTCACCGCGTGATCGCCCACGCGCTCGAGGTCGTTCGAGATCTTGATCGCGCCGATGATGAAGCGGAGGTCGCGCGCCATCGGTTGCTGCAGTGCGAGCAGCGAAATCGCGAGCTGCTCGATCTCGATTTCCAATGCGTCGAGCTCGCGGTCGCCGCTGATCACCACTTCGGCTTTCCCGGTATCACGACGCAGTAGCGCGTCGACGGCAACGTCGACCAAGGCTTCGGCCCGCTCCGACATGTCGAGCAGGCGCTGCTTGAGCAGGTCGAGCTGCTCATGGAAGTGGCGGAATCCCGTCGTGCTCTCGACTGGCGTGGGGCTCATCCGAATCTCCCGGTGATGTACGCCTCGGTGCGCGGCTGGCGAGGACTGGTGAAGATCTGATCGGTCGGCCCCGCTTCCACGAGCTCGCCGACGTAGAAAAATGCGGTCGTGTCGGAGACGCGCGCCGCTTGCTGCATGTTGTGCGTCACGATGACAATGGTGAGCTCGCGTTTGAGCTCGTACAGCAGTTCCTCGACGTGCTGCGTGGCGATCGGGTCGAGCGCGGACGCGGGCTCGTCGAGCAGCAACACTTCGGGATCGTTGGCCAGCGCGCGCGCGATGCAGAGGCGTTGCTGCTGGCCG
>JAICLH010000178.1 GCA_025927495.1 Gemmatimonadaceae bacterium | reverse complement strand
GCGCGCGGGCTGCCGGCGTGGACCATCGTCGGCCTCCCAGCCGGCGCCGTGAAAGAAAGCCGCGAACGCGTCGGCGCCGCCCTCGTCAATTCCGGCTTCACCCTCCCTCCTCGGCGCGTGACCGTGAATTTGGCCCCCGCCGATCGAAAAAAGGACGGGACCGCCTTCGATCTCCCGATCGCGTTAGGCATCCTCGTCGCCACGGGACAGCTCGCGCCCGATCCCGTGGCCGGCGTGATCGCCGTCGGAGAGCTCGGCCTCGATGGGTCGCTGAGGTCGGTCCGTGGCGCCCTCCCCATCGCCCGACTCGCCGCCCAACGCACCGGCGCGAGTCTCGTCCTCCCGCCCGGCAACGTGGCCGAAGCCCGGCTCGTCAGCGCCGTGCCCCTCTGTGCCCCGCCTAACTTGGCCGCGCTCATGGCCTCGCTCCGCGGGAACTGCCTAACGCCACCCACCTGCCGACCGGCGGAGAAGTCCGGCGATGTCGCGGCCCCCGACTTCGCCGACGTCGCCGGCCAGGAAACCGCCAAACGCGCGCTCGAGATCGCCGCCGCCGGCGGTCACAACGTCCTCATGGTCGGTCCACCGGGCGCGGGAAAAACGATGCTTGCCCGCCGGCTGCCTGGCATTCTCCCCGCCCTCGAAGAGTCCGAAGCACTCGAGGTCACTGCCATTCACTCGGTGGCCGGGCTCATCGACCAAGATCGGCCGCGGACGTCCGTCCGCCCGTTTCGCGCGCCGCACCATACCATTTCCGACGCTGGTCTCATCGGCGGCGGCAACCCTCCTCGCCCGGGCGAAGTGAGCCTCGCGCATTTCGGCGTGCTCTTCCTCGACGAGCTGCTCGAGTTCCGCCGCCACGTGATGGAATCGCTCCGCCAACCGATGGAAGACGGCAAAGTCATCATTGCACGCGCCGCGCACACCGTCTCGTTCCCGGCGCGGTTCACCCTCATCGGCGCCATGAACCCGTGCCCGTGCGGAAACGCCGGCGATCCCGCACGCCGATGTTCGTGCGCCGCCGGTGACATTCTGCGCTACCGCGCGCGGCTGAGCGGTCCCATGACGGACCGCATCGATCTCCACGTCCAGGTCGGCGCCGTTGGGCTCCGCACCCTCATGGCGCCCCGGACCGGTGAACCTTCGGCCAGCATCCGCCAACGTGTCGACGCGGCGCGCGGCCGGCAGCGGCAGCGCTACCGATCCACGCCTAACTGCTCGTGCAACGCCCAGGCGCCGCCCGGCCGGCTTGCCGCGCACGCAGACCTCGCGCCCGATGCGCGCGCGCTTCTCGATCGCGCCGCCGCCCGCGTCACGCTGACCGCGCGCGGCTACCACCGCGTGATCAAAGTCGCGCGCACCATCGCCGATCTGGATGGCGAGTCGGCCATCGGCCTGACGCACCTCGCTGAAGCGCTCCGGTTTCGACCCGCCGATCCGTCGCTCGATGACGTTCCGGCGCCCGCCTAACGCACCGCCACCCGCCCGCCGCCGCGACGCCGCCTGAGCGCCTCGAACGGTCGAGCCCGCCGATCGAATTGCCCGCCTCTCGCGCCCGCTGTGACCTGCGACCGAAAGCCGCGTCGCAATAATGGGAATCCGCGGGCCGCGCCCCACTCGTATCAAATGTGGCACGCGTCCTGAAATGCTGATTTCCCGCCGCGAGGGATCGCGCACCCCGTGGCCGGGTACATCGAAATCGCCCGCGTCACCACCCAGCGCGTCACAGAGGAGCGCAGCACCAATGCCTCACAGTGGTTTGCCTGTTCCGCCGCCGAATGTGTGGCGGCGCGCAGCTTGGCTCGCGTTCGTCGCACCAATGCTCATCGCTGCGCGCCACGTCGCCTCCCCTCCGCAGCTCGGCACCATCATCATCAATGGGTCGGTGCGCGACAGCATGAACTCCATCTGGAGCCGCAATAACTCGCATTGGAACGAGCTCGCCGGCGAAAACACGCTCACCCAGATGATCGGCAGCGGCAAGCCAACACAGCGCGAGTACATGGGCTGCATGCAGGGCTCGATCTCGCATGACACGCTCTTCGTCACCGCCAGCGTCCCGTCGCACAACATGAGGCAGCTCCAATTCGCGGTGACCGGTGACTGCGACAGCATCACGGATTTCGTCGGCGCCTGGCACACCCACCCGTATCGCGCCGCGCTCGACGGTCACGCGCTCAAGGAAGCGGGCCTCTCGAAGCAAGACCTCGCCACGTTCTCAGCGGGCGATGATCCTGCCGTGCTGGTCGTTTGGGACGTCGACTCCCTCGATGCCGCCGCGCGCGGCCCCGACGGGAGCGTCCTTCACCCCATCACGGTCGTCATGCACTGATCGTTGGCACACTTCCGCCCACGCCGGCCAGGACTACGTTTCCCACATGGAGCCAGTCCTGACCGAGGCCGCGAGGGCGGATGTGGCAACGGCCGCGTCGTCTTCAGCCGACACTCCCCGCACCAACAGCACCGCACGCGAGAAAGAACAGCGCCTCGTCGCCTGGCTCGCCGAACGCCGTTCGGTCATCCTCGGCTTCAGCGGCGGCGTCGACTCGGCGTACCTCGCGTGCGTGGCGCTCGAGGCACTCGGTCCCGCGCGATTTCTTGCGGTGATCGGCCGCTCCCCGTCGTATCCGGATGCGCAGTGGGACGCCGCCCGCACGCTCGCCGCGCAGTTCGCCATCCCGGTGCTCGAGGTGAACACGCACGAGATGCTCGACCCGCGCTACGTCGCGAATCCGTCCAACCGTTGCTACTTCTGTAAGACCGAGCTGTGGTCCGTGCTCCGGGCCGTGGCCGACGAACGCGGCTTCGACACGATTGTGGACGGTAGCAACGCCGACGACACGCACGACTGGCGACCCGGCCGGCACGCTGCTCGCGAACATGCAGTCGAATCGCCGCTCGCCGATCTCGGGTTTACCAAGGATGAGATCCGCGCCATGTCGCGGGCCCGCGGTCTGCCGACGTGGTCCACGCCGTCGTCGCCGTGCCTCTCGTCTCGTCTCCCGTACGGAAGCGCGGTCACCCTCGAGCGACTGCAGCAAGTGGAACGCGCCGAAACCGCGCTGCGCGCACTCGGCGTGGAGGGCGACCTGCGCGTGCGGCACCACGGCGACCTGGCGCGCGTCGAGCTCCCGGCGGACCGGCTCGACACGTGGCTCGCCGCGCCTAACTTGCGAGCGCTCGTGCGCGCCGTGCGTGACGCGGGGTTCGCGCGCGTGTCGGTGGATCTCGCGGGATTCCGATCCGGCTCGCTCAACGTCCTGGGCGCCCGCGGCGCGTGAACGCACACGCGCTGGCCGCCGCGCTCGCGGGGCACGGTGTGGACGCGCGGGTCGAAGCGCGCGACGCGCTCGCCGTCATCACCATGTCTAACGGAGACGCCGCCGAGCGCCTGCGCGACGCGGAGCTCCGGCGTGTCGTGCTCGCACTCGCCGCCCAACACGGCTTCAAGATGGTGGCGCTCGAGCTTGCAAGCGCGACGGACGACGGTGCGGCTCTTTCTGGCCATTAATCTGCCCGCTTCCGTCCGCCGCGGCATCCGCGCGGCCACGGCGCCCCTGCGCGACGCCACCCACGACCGCGACGCCGTGAAATGGGTCGACGATGACCACCTGCACCTCACGCTCAAGTTTCTCGGCGAGCAGCCCGACGCGTCCGTTGGGCCGCTGCGCGCGGCGCTCGAGGCCGCCGTCGCGCCCCATACGACGTTCACGCTCGATGTGGGCGGCCTCGGCGCATTCCCAAACCTTCACATGCCGCGCGTCGTATGGATGGGTGTGACACCGGAACCCAAACTCGAGCTGCTGCAGCACGACGTCGAGCGCGCCTGCGCCGCGTTGGGCTATTCGTTGGACGCCCGCGCCTTTCGCCCGCACATCACGCTCGGCCGCACGCGCGACCGCGTGGCGCGCGATGACGCGCGCGCGATCGCAACCGCCGCGCGCGCCGTGCGATTCAAGGCGACGGCGCTGGCCCACAGCGTCGACCTGATGCAGAGCGAGCTCGGACCGCACGGCGCGCGCCATTCCGTGCTCGCGGCGCTCCAGCTCGCGGGAGCGCCGTGATGGGCAGCTGCCTGCGCTCGATTGGCTGCCTCGTGCTCCTCATCGTGCTCGGCGCGGCGGGCTGGCTGTTCCGCGGCCAGTGGGAGCCCGTCGTCCGGCGCGTCGCGACAGGATCGCTCTCGTCCTCCGATCGATCCGACGTGCACTGGGAGCCCATCACCGCCCAGGGCAGCTCGCGCGCGCGCGACGCCGTCGATCGGTTGGGCGCGCACAGCGGACCGGTGTTTGCCAACGTGGCGCCGGGCGATCTGGCGAGCTACGTCTTCGATGCGCTCACGCGCCAGCTGCCGCCGTCCGCATCCGATGTGGAAGCGGCGGCGATCGGCGAGCAGCTGGCCATCCGCGCCGATGTACGCCTCGCGGACTTCGGCGGCCCGACGTCCTTCGGACCGGTGGCCGGAGTGTTGAGCGACCGCGAACCGGTACAATTCACGGGCACGCTCGCCATCGCCGAGCCCGGGCTCGCCGAGTTTCGGGTGACGAGCATACGCATCAAGGATTTCGCGGTGCCGTCGGCGATGATCCCGCGCATCCTGCAGCGCATGGGGCACGCACCGCGCCCGGCCGGCGCTTCGCCTAACGGACTCCCGTTCGTCATCCCGCGCTACATTGCCGACGTGCGCGTGCACGACGGCAAGATCACCCTGTACAAGACGGTGCCATGAGCCGACGCATCCTGGTGGCCGACGACGAGAAGGGCATCCGTGCCGCGTTAGGCCAGCTCCTCGAGTACGAGGGCTACGAGGTCCGCGCCGTGGGTACGGCCGTCGATGCCATCGCCGAATTCGAGAAGTGGCGGCCGCACCTGTCGTTCCTCGACGTGAAGATGGGCGGGATCGACGGCCTCGAAGCCCTGAAGAAGATCCGCCAGCTGGATCCCGCCGCGATCGTCGTCATGATCAGCGGACACGGCACCATCCAGACAGCCGTCGAAGCGACCCAGCTCGGCGCGTACGATTTCCTCGAGAAACCACTCGACACCGACCGCATTCTCGTCACGCTGCGCAACGCGCTCCAGCACGGAAACCTGCAGGAAGAGAACAGCCGCCTTCGCGAAACGGTCGAGTCGCGCTACGAGATCGTCGGCAAGTCGTTCGCGATCCGCTCGCTCATCGAAAAGGTCGAGCGCGTCGCACCCACGCCGGCGCGCGTGCTCATCAGCGGCGAAAACGGGACGGGCAAGGAGCTCGTGGCTCGCGCCGTGCACCGCTTGTCCGCCCGGAGCGCGAATTCGTTCATCGAGGTCAACTGCGCGGCGATCCCGAGCGAGTTGATCGAGAGCGAGTTGTTCGGTCACATGAAAGGATCGTTCACCGGCGCGATCGCCGATCGCACGGGCAAGTTCGAGCAGGCGGATGGCGGCACGCTGTTCCTCGATGAAGTCGGGGACATGAGTCTCTCCGCGCAGGCGAAAGTGTTACGCGTGCTCGAGGATGGCGTGGTGACGCGCATCGGCGGATCGAAGCCGGCGGCGGTCGATGTCCGCGTCATCGCGGCGACCAACAAGAATCTGGAATCCGAGATCCACGAGAACCGCTTTCGCGAAGACCTGTACTATCGGCTCAACGTGGTGCCCATGACGGTGCCGCCGCTCCGCGAACGGCGCGAAGACATTCCGCTGCTCGTCACGCATTTCACCGGGCTCCTGTCAAAGCAGCAGGGGATGGCGCCGCGCATGTTCACGCCCGACGCGATCGAGCGCCTCGCCACGTACGACTGGCCCGGCAACGTGCGAGAGTTGCGCAACACGGTCGAGCGGATTCTCATTCTGGCGTCGGGCCCGCGCGTGCCGGCAGCCGATGTGGAACGCCTCGTTGGGCAGCGCGCCGCCGAAGGCAGTACGTTCGGCTCGCTCCTCGAAAGCCGCACGTTCGAAGAATTCAAGGACGCGGCCGAGCGCGCGTTCTTGCTGGCGAAACTGAGGGAGCACGACTGGAACGTGTCGGAGACCGCGCGCTTGCTGGACATGCCGCGCTCCAACCTGTACAAGAAGATCGAACGCTATGGGCTCACACGCGAGCATGCGTAGCGATCCGAGGACGCGGAGGGTGCGATGAGCACGGATTGGGACAAGGAGCTGCACAAGATCGACCAGCAGCTCGAGTCGCTGTCCGACGACGCGCTGCTTCCCCAGCAGAAGGGGAAGGGCGGCAAGCCGGCCAAGGCTCCGCCCGCGGCCGGCGCGCCGGCGTCCGCGACACGCCAGACGTCCACGCTCGGCGTGATGGCGCGGCTGCTCCTCGCCATTGCGTTAGGCGTCGGGATCATGTTCTGGCCCTACTCCACCACGTGCGGCATGGGTCTGTTCGGCTATCTTGCCGCATCGGTCGTCGTCATCGTCGCCGGCGGATGGAGTGCCATCTGGACCTGGCGTCATCGCTCGGCGAGCGGCCACATCCTTTCGTTGCTCCTGATTCTGTGGGGCGCGCTCCTGGCCGCGCAGCAGGTGCTGCCGCGCATCGGCTATGCCAAACCCGACACCGCGCATCCTGCGATCTGGATGTGCGGGTGAGTCACCAACCGCAAACCACTCGTCGTATAATGATGACCTTTCAGAATTTCATTGGCGGACGCTGGGTGGACGGCTGCACCGGCGCCACCTTCGAGAACATCAACCCGGCCGACACGAACGACGTGATCGGCACGTTCCCGCTTTCGAGTCCCGACGACGTCAATCGCGCTGTGGCGTCGGCCAAGAAAGGCTTCGAGATCTGGCGTCGCACGCCGGCACCCGGACGCGGCGACGTGCTGCGCCGCGTGGGCGATCTGCTGAGCGCGCGCAAGGACGACATCGCGTCGCTCATGACGCGCGAGATGGGCAAGCCGCTCAGCGAGACGCGCGGCGACGTGCAGGAAGGCATCGACACGGCGTACTACGCCGCGTCCGAAGGCCGCCGCCTCTTCGGCCACACGGTGCCGAGCGAGTTGCGCAACAAGTGGGCGATGAGTTTTAGGCGGCCGATCGGCATCGCGGGGCTCGTGACGCCGTTCAACTTCCCGATGGCGATCCCCACCTGGAAAATGTTTCCGGCCTTACTCTGCGGAAACGCGGTCATTATCAAGCCCGCCGAGGACGTCCCGCACACCGTCACCGTGCTCGTGGAGCTGCTGCTCGAAGCAGGTCTGCCGCCGGAGGTGATCCAACTCGTGCACGGACACGGCGAGGACGCAGGCGCGGCGTTGGTCCAGCATCCGGACGTGCCGATCATCTCGTTCACCGGCTCGACGGAAACGGGTCGCCTGGTCGGTGAGATTTGTGGACGGATGCACAAGCGCCTGTCGCTCGAGATGGGCGGCAAGAACGCGATGATCGTGCTCGACGATGCGGACCTCGACCTGGCGCTAGAGGGTGTGTTGTGGGGCGCGTTCGGTACGACGGGGCAACGGTGCACGGCTACGAGCCGTCTCATCCTGGAGGATGGGATACACGACACGTTCGTCTCCATGCTCGAGCAGCGCGTGCGCGCGCTCCGGTTGGGCGACGGGCGAAAGGAGGGCACCGACGTCGGGCCGCTCATCAATCAGAGCGCGGTCGAGAAGGTGGAGCGCTACGTGTCAGTTGGGCGAACCGAGGGTGCGGAGCTTCGCTGCGGCGGCAAGCGCGCGTCGGCCGACGGTCTCGGTCGCGGCCACTTTTTCGAGCCCACGATTTTCACCGGTGTCAAACCGGGGTCGCGTCTCGAGCAGGAGGAGATCTTTGGGCCGCTGCTATCGGTGATCCGCGTACGGACGCCCGACGACGCGTTCACGGTGAACAACGACGTGAAGTACGGTCTCTCGTCGTCGCTCTATACGAGCAATGTGTCGCTCGCGTTCCGCGCATTGAACGAGCTCGACAACGGTATCACGTACATCAACGCTCCAACCATTGGAGCGGAAGCACACCT
>JAICLH010000090.1 GCA_025927495.1 Gemmatimonadaceae bacterium | reverse complement strand
TGCGGCGTTCTCCATCCAGAGACAACTGATGTCCTTCCGCTCCCTCAGGCGGCGTCGCCGCCGCTTCCCCCAGCGCAGCGCTTCCCCAAGCGAGCGCCAGCGAGCGCTTCCCTCTTCCCTGTAATCTCTCTGTCTCCTGCGGCGCGCTTCCGCGTTCTGCATCATCGCGCCGCGTCCGGAACCACGAGCGCATCGTATTCGGGATGGCGCTCGAGATACCCGCGCACGAACGGACACAATGGAACCACGCGCAGGTGGTCGCTGGCGGCACGATCGAGCGCCGCGCGGGCGAGTATGTCCGCATAGCCGCGTCCGCGCTGGTCGCGCGGGACTTCAGTGTGGATCAGCCGAATGCGGTCGCCGGAGATGCGGTAGGTCAGGATCGACATCTCGCCGTCCGCGTGCAGCTCGAAGCGCCGCTCGGCCTGGTTGTCGACGACGGATGGCTGCGTGTTCTCCATGCTCGCGTGGTCGCGTGGTGTCGGAGCCATGAATGCTAACGGAATGTCCGGCGCCGCGCCGATGCGTCACGTCCGGAGGATGTCGTACGACAGGCCAACGCGCCTGTCTTCGGATACACTGCTGCTCGTGCAACTTGAGTCTGGTGCGCGTTCCGAGCGGCGGCAGCAGCGGGATGCCGCCGCCGAGCAAAACCAGAATGAGCGCCACCTCGACGCGGTCCACGAGACCGACGGACAGGAGGCTGCGAAAAAGTTCCCCCCCGACGAACACCGCGATGTCCTTACCGGGCTTTGCCCGCAGGTCTCGGACGAACCGCTCGGCATCATCACTCAACGCCGCGCCGGGGGGCAGTCATCTGCACACCAGGTTCGCGAGAACACAACGTATCGAATTCCGGGCGTCGGCATCGCGACCCGCCCGTCGCATCATCTCGAAGGTTTTGCGGCCAATGAGGAAGGTGTCGAACGGCGCCTGCATCGCCGCAAAGTCCACGTCTGGATCGGGCACGATCCAAATCGTACTCGCCCGCGGGTCCGGCAATGTACCCGTCGGGACTCATCGCAGCGCAGAATCTCACCACTCGCATTTGAACTCCCGCGCTCGTGGCCGGTGGCTGCTCAGCCGTTGTGGAGCAACTGCGCTGCGCTGGTGCGCGAGGCACGGCGGCTCGGAATGAAGAAGGCCAAGATCCCGGCGCCGCACACCACGGCGATCGCGACGCTGAATGCTAGCGGATCACGGGAACTCACGCCGTACACGATGGCCCGCAGCACGGTTCCGGCGGCCAGCGCCAGCGCGATCCCCGCGCCAACGCCAAACGCCATCACGACCATGCCCTGTCGGATGACAAGACGCGCCACCTGTGCGGGCGTGGCGCCCAGCGCCACGCGGACACCCAGCTCGAACTCGCGGTAGCGCACGAACGTCGCGCCGACGCTGTAGAGCGCGACAGCCGTTAGGAGCACGATCGCCGCCGCGAAGCCACCGAGGAGCTCGGCCTCGATGTACTGCGTGGCGAGCGAGACATCGAGCCGGTTGGTCATCGACGCGAAGTCGGCGAGATAGATGCGCGGATCGAACTCGCGCACGGCGTTCCGCAACGCCGGCACTATGACAGCGGGATTGGCGGTCGTCCGGATGGCGACGTACGCCGGCGACAGCGACGACTGCGCGTAGGGCGTATACAGCGTCGCGCGCGGCGCGAGTACATCGCGGTAGCGCGTTGGTCTCACAACGCCGACCACCGTATAGAAGCTGGTCCCGACGCCGATCCGCTGCCCGATCGGATCCTTCCCCGGCCACGCCTCACGAGCCAGCAACTCATCCACCACGGCGACCGGTGAAGCGCCGCGGCCGTCGGCCGCCGTGAACGATCGCCCGCGCTCGACTGTGATGCCTAACGTAGGAAAATAGTCGGGGCCGGCGCCGATGTAATCGACCATCGGCCGGTTCGTGGCAGCGTTAGGCTCGTCGCCGGGCAAGGAGTACGCGAGGTCGTTCCCGGCGCTGCGGAACGGCGGGGCGATGAGCCCGGTGGCGCTGCGGACACCCGGCACCTCCCGCACGCGCTGGATCGCACCCCCAACGACGTCATTGAACGCGGCGACGTTGCCGACGGTCTGGTTCTGCCCGAAGCGGGCGATGATCAGGTGATCGGGTCGGAATCCGAGCTGGTCGTGTGCGAGCGACTCGAAGCTGCGCAGGACGACGCCGGCGGCAACTAGCAGCGCGACCGCAACGGCCACCTGCGTGGCGACGAGGAGCGAACGCGTGCGCCGCACGATCGAATGTCCGTACCCCGCCCGCCGCTCACGCAGCGTGTCGCCCGCGTCGACGCGCGCGCCCATCGCCGCGGGGATCGCGCCCGAGAGGAGCGTCACCGCCGCGCACAGCACGATGGCTGCCGCGAGCACCGGCACGTCGAGGGCGACCGCGTGGCCGCGCGGCAGTTCCGCCGGCGCGAAGCGGGCCACCGCGTGCACGGCGTACCACGCGCACGCGATGCCTAAGGCGCCACCCGCGGCCGACACGACGGCGGCTTCGGCCAGCACAAGTTGGGCGATGCGGCGCCTGCCGGCGCCGAGTACCGCGCGGACGGTGAACTCGCGCCGGCGGGCGAGCGTGCGCACGAGCATCAGGTTCGCCACGTTCACGCACGTGACGACGAGGAGTAGCGCCGCCGCGCCCAGCACGATACGCAGCGCCGGACGCACCGTGCCGACGACCGCGTCCGTGACGGGCACGGCGACCGGGCGCACGATGTTGCCTAACAGCCGGCGGGCGCCCGAGTGCGGCTCCCCGGGCCGCGACAGGAACGCGCCGAGCTCGGCGCGCGCACTCATGGGCGTGGCGCCCCGCGCGAGTCGCCCGACGATGTCGAAGAAGCCGGGCAGCGTGTCCCGCGCCTCGACATAGTTAGGCCAGGACCCCCACAGCTGCGTGCCGCCGGGATAGTCGACGTCGCCGGCAACGACGCCGACGATCGTCATCTGGCGCAGATAAAACCTGGTCTTGGTGCCGATGATCGCCGGGTCGGCGCCGTACGCGCTACGCCAGAGGCGCTCGCTGATCACACCCACGAACGGCTCGCCGTAGCGGTCGTCATCGGGCCGCAGCAGCCGCCCAACGAGCGCTCGCGCGCCAAGCACGTCGAAAAATCCACCGGTGACGAGCGCCGCCGGAATGGACGCCACCGTGTCTCCAAATTGAATGAGACGCGGTAATGTTCCCTGGTAGTCCACCGCGGCAACGCGCGAGAAACTTCTCGCCTCCCGGGCAAACGCGGTGTATTCGCCACCCGAGAGCGGAATGTGCTCGGGCTGTTTGGTCGGATTGTCGCCCCAGAGGGCGACGACGCGAGCCGGGTCGCGCAGCGGTAGCGGCGCGACCAGCACGCTGTACCACACGCTCAATACGGTCGTCGTCGCGCCAATGCCGAGCGCCAGCGTGAGGATAGCCGCGGTCGTGAAGGCCGGCGTGCGTCGCAGAGCACGGAGCGCGAGGCGGACATCCCGCAGCCATTCCTCGAGCCAGCGACCGCCCCAGGCGTCGCGGCTCGCCTCCTCGAGCACGCCCGGGTTGCCGAACCGGCGCCGCGCCGCGGCCGCGGCATCGCCTTGCGTAAGGCCTTGGGCGACGTGCGACTCGGCGCGCATCTCGAGGTGCGTCTCCATTTCCTCTGCCAGTTCTCTCGTGAAGTGCTCGCGGCGCACGAAGCGCGCGACGCGCCGGCCAAGCTCGTCGAGGAGGCGCATGGGCGGTCAGGAGGCGGCCGGTTGGATCACGCGCGTGATGGCGCGGACGATCTGCTCGAACTCGTTGACTTCGGCCCGCAGTCGCTTCCTGCCGTCCGGCGTGAGACTGTAGTACCGGGCGCGCCGCTTGTTCTCGGTCTGCTTCCAGATGCCTTTCACCCAGCCCTTGATCACGAGACGTTGCAACGCGGGATAGAGCGTGCCCTCTTCCACCTGCAGGACGCCGTCGGTGGTTTGGGCGATGAACTGGGCAATGCCGAAACCGTGCAGCGGGCCGCAGCGATTGATGGTCTTGAGGATCAGCATCGCGAGCGTGCCCGGCGGGATGTCGCGGCGCTTCGCTTCGCTTCCCATAGGTGCAATACCCTAGCCTACATATGTGAGGAGAATGCCTCGCGGCGCGCGCCGTCGCAAGAGGCGGGGGTCAGGACTGCCTGAGCAGCGCCAGCGGCGAGCGCGACTCGCGCTCGATTTGCTTCATCGTGCACTGGCGCGGCGACTTGTCGGGGCGCCACCGGTGAAACGACGTGCCGTGACGAAATCGCCCGCCGGAGAAATGGTCGTAGCCGACCTCGACGACGAGCTTGGGAGCGAGCGGATTCCATTCACCAGTGCGCTCCGTGCTCCACCGACTCGGGCCTCCGGGTGCGCGGCCCGTGAATCCGGGCGGTTCGATCAACGCTTCGAGTCGTTTCGTGACCGCGGCCTTCTCGCCCTGCGGGATATTGGACGTGAAGCCCACATGGTGCAGCAGGTCCTCGTCGTACAGGCCGAGCAGCAGCGAGCCGACCAGCTTTCCTTTCGACGCGTAGCGAAAGCCGCCGACCACACAATCGGCCGTGCGCGTCTGCTTGATCTTGAGCATCCCGTGCCGGTTGCCGCTCTGATATGGCAAGTCGACGCGCTTGGAGATGATGCCGTCGAGTCCGCTGCCCAGCGAGTGCAGCCACCGCTCGACGTCGCGCAGGTTCGTCGTGGCCGGCGACAGCCTAACGCCGATCCCAGGCGGCACGTGCTCGCGCACGAACGATTCGAGAGCCGGTCGGCGGCTCTCTAACGGCTCGTCGACCAACGACGTGCCGTGCGCATCCACCAGCAGATCGAAGGCGATGAACGTCGCGGGCGTCTCGCCGGCCAGCTTCTCGACGCGGCTCTTCGCCGGATGGATGCGCATCAGGAGGTCGTCGAACGACAGCGCATCGCCTAACGGGACCACGATCTCGCCATCGAGGACGAAGTGCGGTGCGGTGACCTCGAGCATCGACGCGACGACGTCGGGAAAATAGCGCGCCAACGGCTTCCCCGCTTTCGACATCAGCTCGACGCGCGTGCCGTCGCGAAACGCCAGGCAGCGAAAGCCGTCCCACTTGGGCTCGTACTGCCACGCGTCGCCATGCGGAATCTCGCCCGCCGACTCCGCTTCCATCGGCGCGAACGTCGTCCGGATCGGCAACATCTAGAGCAACCGCGCGAGTGGGAACCGGCCGCGTCGCGCCAGCATGGGCTTCCATCCGTCGCCTAACTGGGCCACGCGCGCCGGCACGTTGTCCATGCGAAAGTCGTCGATCGCAATGCCGCGCTCGACTTCCGCCCACGACACCGGCGTGGAGACGGGCGCACCCGGTCGCGGGCGCACCGAGTACACCGACGCCAGCGTGCGCCCCCAGGCGTTCTGGTTGTAGTCGACGAGCACGCGCTCGCGCGGACGCCGCGCGACGCGATATTCCGACGTCAACACCTGCGGCCGGACCGCCGCGAGCGACACCGCGAACCGCTTCGCGAAGGTCCACACGTCTTTCTGCGTCGGTCCGCGTTCGATCGGCACGTAGATGTGCACGCCGCGCGATCCGGTGGTCTTGACCACGGGATTCATTCCGACCCCGACGAGTCCGTCGCGCACGACCAGCGCAGCCTCACAGACGTGGTCGAACGTCGCATCCGGCGTGGGGTCCAGGTCGAAATGCAGCACATCGGGACGATTCGTGTCGTCGCACGTGGCGTACCACGGATTGAGATCAATGCATCCCAGATTCACGATCCACATCAACGACGCGAGATCCTGCACCATCGGGAAGTCGATCACGTTCCCCGACCGATGCGCGATCCGGCACGTCTCGATCCACTCCGGCCGGGGAGACGGCGCGCGTTTCATGAAGAAGCTCTTGCCGGTGATGCCGTTCGGGTAGCGCTTCATGACCATCGCCCGATCGCGCAGATGTGGAACGAGAACCGGCGCGATCGCGGCGTAGTAGCGAACGACGTCGCCCTTGGTTAGGCCTGCGCCCGGCCAGAACACTTTGTCGAGGTTCGTCAGGCCGACCGTCCTTTCCTCGACGCGGAGCTCGGCGTCGCCACGATCCGGAATGTCGACGTTAGGCGCTCGCTTGGGCATCAGCGCTCCCGCACCAGCTTCGGGGGACGGCGGCCATGCCGCACGGCTCCTGCGACCGGCACATACGCGAGCTCGCGCTCCGCGCGCGTGCTGCGCAGCAGGATGCCGCCGCGGCTCATGTCGCCGCGGCCCACGAACGTCTCGGGAAAGACCAGCCGGTCGCCGAAGACCGTGAGGAGCGGATCGACATACTTGCCCGTTGCAATGCTCCCCAGAAGCACAACCTCGGCGGCATCGCCGACTTCGGCGCGAATGCGTTCCGCATCACGGAGCAGCGGCATGCGAAATCGGTGGTCACCCACCGAGAGATCGATTGCGGCAAATGCCGCCAGCTCGCGGCGCGTGACGCGCGTGTGGGGTGGGAGGAGACCGCGCGACGTCGTGATGATGTGCACCGCGTGCACGGACGAGGTTGGCCGGCCGAACATCTGCGCGTAGGCGTGCTTGCCGCGAAAATACAATCCGCTGAGGAAGCTGAACACCTCGGCGAGGGACGCGCCGTCTCGCGTGCCTAACGCCCGTGCTAACGGGAAGGTGGCGTCGGGGTTGAACAGCAGGCGTGCCCGCGCGCCGTCGAGCCGCGCCGGCGACAGGAGGAAGATGCGGGCGGGCATGTCGTCACGGTACGGCGTCGTGCGTGCCTCCGGCGTGCGTCAGGCGATACATCAAGACGGCCGCGCGCTTGGTCTGCACCGGCAGCATACGGAGATCGGCCGTTTCTTGCTCGCTATGGTCATCGTGGCCGGATAAGCCGAGCGCATCGATCGCCATAGGCACGATGTTGGCCACGAACGAGACGTCGGCGGCGCCGGCGCGCGACGGATCGACCGCGACCACCGGACCGAACCCGAGGTCCCGGCTCGCGCGGTCGTACATGGCGAGCAGCCGTTTGTTGCCCGCCGTCGGCGCCATCGGCGGATAGCCGTCGGCGAACTCGAGGTGGGCGGTCGTCATCGGCAGCGTCTGCGCCACGATCTGCTTCATTATGCGTTGGGCATCGGCGAGCTGCGCCGGGCTCAGGGTGCGCAGGTCGCCCGAGACTAACGCAGAGTCGGCGACGACGTTCGTCTTGCCCGCGGCGGTGCCGGCGCTCTGAGTCGAATCGAGCGACACCGCGGTGCCGCCCACGATGATGCCCGGGTTGAACGTGAGATACCGCTGCGTCGACAGCTGCCGGTAGAACTGGTCGAGCACGCGCGCCGCCTCGTAGATCGCGCCGGCGCCGTACTCCTTGGTGAAAATCTGCGAGGAGTGCGCGGTGTGGCCGGTCGTCGTGAGCGTCCACGAGATGTCGCCGCGGCGCGAGATGACCGCCGTCCGCGGATCGCCCGCGCCGTCCTCGAAGCCTAACGCAGCCGTGGCACCGTGCGCCGCATCGGTCAGCGCCTGTCGCGCGGCGCCGAGCGGCGAGCCCGCGTCTTCTTCATCGCCGTCGTAAACCACGACCACGTGCATCGAGTCGAGCGCGCCGGCGTCCTTGAGCGCGCGCAGCGCGTAAAGCGCGATCACGTCCCCGCCCTTCATGTCGATCACGCCCGGCCCCCGCGCCGTGCTGTCATCGAGCTTCACGAACTTCTGAAACGGGCTCGATGGATCGAACACGGTATCGAGGTGGCCAATGACGAGGATCTTGGGACTCGGCCCGGGATGCTCGGCCACGAGATGCCCGGCGCGGTGGAACGCCGCACCATCCACCCATCGCGTGGTGAAGCCGAGCGAATCGAATTGCGTGCGCAGGATGTCACCGACCCTGCGCACGCCGGCGTGGTTGGTCGTTCCGCTATTGATATCCACGAGACGGACGAGCAACGCGAGCGCGGCGCTGTTGTGGGCGTCGACCGAGCGCGCGATGCTGCGCTCGGTGGCTGAGAGTCGCTCAGGCGCTTTCGATTGGGCGCGGGCTTGCGTCGCGATCGAAGGCGCAACGAGCGCGGCGATGGCGAGCGGTGCAAGGCCGCGAGCGACGCTGGGGAGGCGCATGGGCGAAAGGTACAACGGTGGACGCCCTTGGCTACAGCGTGCGACGGGAAGCGACGCGGCGCGTTCCCGACATCCGCGCCGGCGCACCGGAGCACGCCTTACGGTGAGCCCTTGCCGCTGGACGTGCGCCGGCCTATATCCGTCTCCGTAAGGCATCCTTCCCAGCCCGTCACGTCCGCGGAACCACTCTGCCGCTCTGGCCGTTCTCCGCACGATCCCATCAGGAGGCCGTCCCATGCATCGTCGGGCACTCGCGCTGCCTTGGTACATCGTCGTCGCGACCCTGGGTGTGACAGCGTGCTCCGGCAGCACTGGTCCGGGCGGGCCCGGCCCAATCCGCCTAACGCCGCGTCTCGCCGCGGGCGCGTTTTTCACCTGTGCGCTCGACCACACCGGCACAGCCTTCTGCTGGGGCGACGGAACGGCCGGCGACCTCGGCAACGCGATGCTGGGAGGCTCGAATGTCCCCGTACAAGTTCAAGGCGGCCCGTACGTCGCCCTCGCCGCCGGCACCGACGCCGCGTGCGGCCTGCGCTCCGACGGTGTCGCCGAATGTTGGGGGTTGGTGCCCGACAAGTGCTGTGGGCAGGGATCAGGCAACGAATTTGTTCCGACGCCGATCGCGACCTCGACCGCCTTCAAGGAGATATCGGTTGCCGGACCCAGCATGTGCGCCATCGACCCCTCGGGGAACGGCGGCTGCTGGGGGCAGGGACTCAAGGGCGCGTTAGGCAACGGCCAGATCTTCGACACATCCGATGCCCCCATCGTCCCGCTCCCCGGAGGACATATCTTCAGCACCCTCGGCCAGGGGGCCTTCGGCGGTTGCGGCGTCGACACCGGCGGGTCGGCCTGGTGCTGGGGCACCGACCTCGACGGTGCATTAGGCGTCGGCATCGACACCGACTCGGTCCGTGCCTCCCTGCCCGTGGAGGTGAATGGCGGCCTCAAGTTTCGGCAGATCGTCGCCGGCGCCGCCTATGCGTGCGGCGTGACGACCACCGGACAGACGGAGTGCTGGGGCGACAACCGCGCGGGCCAGCTCGGCGATGGCACGGCGACCAACCGATCCGTACCGACGCCCGTGCCGGGGGCCAACTTTATCGCCATCTACGGCGGCTCACCGGACTACCTGCTCGACCACACCTGCGGCCTCACGGCCGACGGGTTCGCGAGTTGCTGGGGCCTCAATGACCGCGGCCAGTTAGGCGGAACGGGAACCGACGGCTGTGGGGCGAACACCAATTCGGGGCCAACGTGCTCCACGACCCCGGTCGCTGTGGCGGGCAGCCTCAAGTTCATCGCCTTGGCGTTGGGCGACTTGCATACCTGCGGGATGATTCCCGATGGACACGTCTACTGCTGGGGCGACAACGAAGGTGGGCAGTTGGGCGATGGGACGACGGACGGACACACGCTCCCGACCCGGTCGCTCTTCAAGCCGTGACCTGAGACTCATGTAGATCGATCACGGCGCGCGGAAGTGTGCGTTGATCCACGTGGCGATCGCGTCGAGCGCCGCCGGCGCGACCGTCTCGTCGATCGTCGCGTATTCGGTGGGCGCTCCCGTGGTCGCCGTTTGGAAGAGATGGTTGAGCTTCGGCAGCTCCTCCACCTTATAGTCCCGGTTGCCGCCCGCGCGCAGCGCGGTGTCGATCGCCGCGAGATCCTCGCGCGCCGGCACCTGCAGGTCGAGCGATCCGCCTAACGCCAGCACCGGCACGTGCACTCGACGCAGCGCGGGCCGCGGATCATAGCGCACGAAGTAGCGGAACCACGGCGACACGAGCTGCGTCGTCCCCTGGTCGATCTGTTTCTCGGCCGCCGCGCGTCGGCCGTTAGGCACCGAGGCGAGAATGGACTCCTTCGCCGTGGCCAGCCGCGCCACGGCGTCGAGCGAGTCGCGCGATTGGGCGACGGCTTCGACGAGCAAGCGCTGAGTGGTCGTCGCTTTTTCGGCCGCCTCCGGCGGCGTACCCATGGCAATCGCAATCAAGCGTCCCTGGAGCAGCAGGATCGAGTCGCCGGGAACACCGGGTCCCGACATGAGCACCAGAAACGCCACGTCCCGGCTCCGCGCCGCGACCATGGGGCCGATCAGCCCACCTTCGCTGTGTCCGATGATGCCGACGTGATTCGATGCGATGCCCTTGACGTGCATCAAATAGTGCACGGCAGCTTCGGCGTCCTGCGAAAAGTCGGCGCTCGTCGCCTTGTCGAACGATCCAGTGGACTTCGCGACACCGCGATCATCGTACCGGAACGAGGCGATCCCGTGACGCGCGAGGTAGTCGGCGATGACGAGGAACGGACGGTGTCCCATGAGCGCTTCGTCGCGATCCTGCGGACCGGAGCCGGTGACGAACACCACCGCGGGGAACGGACCGCGGCCGGGCGGCATGATGAGCGTGCCGGCGAGCCTAACGCCGGGCACGGACTCGACGGTCACGTCCGTCGTCGCATAAGGAAACGGCGGCTTGGGATCCTGGGGACGCTCGGCGGACGCGGCTTTCGCTGCACGCCCGAAGGCCAGCGGCATCGATGTGCCGCCCTGCGTGAAAGTGCCGCGCAGCGAATCGCCGGCGGCCGAGAGCACGCCGCCGAATCCCATATGCCACTCGGGCACATCGAGGGTGAGCGAGTCCCCGGCAGCGGCGACGTTCGCGTGCGCGGTCGCACCGCCCTGGTCGATGCTGCGCATGCTGCCCGTGAGCGCGCCTGCGGAATCCCGCACCACGAGCTCCAATCGGAGCTTCATGGCGCCCGCGGCTAACAAGCCGTCCCACGTTCCGGCAAGCCGCCCGCCAGCGGCGCCGCCAGCGTTTGGCGTTGGCCGTTGGTCCTGCGCGGACGTGGGAGCGACGAGTGTCGCGCAGAGCAGCGAGGCAACCGTGAGCATGGCAATCGGTGCGCGCATTTGCGAATCTCCACTAAAGGATGGGCGTAGGCAATGCAGAAGATGCTCACGAACTGCGCCCCTGCGTCAGGGGGTTGCCTTGCGGCGCACCGCGCGGGTCGCAGCCGCCGAAACTTGCCAGAGCACTAGTCCGTCTATATATCTAGACAAACTAGTGCTAAAGGCCATGACCAAACCCGCTCCGCTCCTCCAAGGCACGCTCGACCTGATCGTCCTCCAGATGCTGCGCGCCGAGCCGACCAACGGCTACGACCTGGCGCAGCGCATCCAGACCGTCTCCCGCGACGTACTGCACGTCAACGCCGGCTCGCTCTACCCCGCGCTCTACCGGCTCGAGGAACGCGGCCTCGTGCACGCCGCCTGGAAGGAAACCGACACGGGGCGACGCGCCCGCGTCTACTCTCTCACCGCCGCGGGCCGAAAGCACCTCGCCGCGCAACGCGCCGAATGGGAACGGTTCGCCGGCGCGCTTTCCACCATCCTCAAGCGAGCCTGACGCCATGTTCTTCATCATGCCATGGATGCGGCGCGCGCGCGCCGCCCTGCTCTTCCAACGGCGCGCCCGCGAGATGCGCGACGAGATGCGCATCCACATCGAGCAGGCTGCCGAGCGCTACATGGCGCGCGGCCTGTCGCGCGCCGATGCGCTCATCGCCGCCCGCCGCGAGTTCGGCAACGCGACGGTGCTCGAGTCCCATGCGCGCGACGCACGCGGCGGACTGTGGGCGGAGTCGCTCGTCACCGACACACGACTCGCGCTGCGCGGCCTCCGCCGCACGCCGCTGGTGGCCGTCGTGGCCGTGCTTTCGATCGGGATCGGCGTCGGCGCAACGACGGCCATCGTCACGATTGCCAACGCGCTGCTGCTCGAGTCGCCGGCCGGCGTGGGGCGCGCCGACCATGTGGTCACCGTCGGCAGCACGCGTCAAGGCCGTGGCTTCGACACGTTCTCGTACGCGACATACACAGATTACGCGCGCGCGCCGAGCCTCGCCTCACTGGCGGCCGTGGACCTCGAGCCGAGGGAGTTCAGCCTCGTCGATCACGACAACGGTCAAGCCGTTCAAGGCGGGGTCGTGTCCGGCAACTTCTTCGCGGTGCTCGAGGCGCGGCCGGCCCACGGCCACTTCTTCGGTGCCGGCGACGATACCGACCGCAATCCCGCGCCGGTCATCGTGCTGAGCGATCGGTACTGGCACAAGCGCTTTGGCGGCGATTCGAGCGTCGTGGGCCGCACCGTCGATCTCAACGGCTCGCCGTTCACCATCGTCGGCGTGGCGGCCCCAGGATTTCAGGGTCCGTTCGCGATCGCGCCGGAGATGTGGCTCCCGCTTCACGCCTGGGCGCAGCTGTCGAATTCGCGCACGCTCTTCACGGAGCGAGAATCGCTCTGGCTCATCGGCGTTGGGCGCTTGAAACCGGGTCGTGTCGCGGGTCAAGCCCAGGCTGAGATCGCATCCATTGCCGCGCGGCTTCGAGCCGCGTACCCGAAAGAGGCCGACCTGGACGGCGTCCGGGTGGCGCGGCTCTCGCTCATCCCGGGCGAGGGACACGCCGTTGTCGGCGCCTTCATGCTCGTGCTCTTCGTGGTCGCCGGACTCGTGCTCGTCGTGGCCGCCGCCAACGTCGCGGGCATGCTGCTCGCGCGCGCCGTTCGCCGGCGGCGGGAGATCGCGCTGCGGCTTGCGTTAGGCGCATCGCGCGGCCGGCTCGTCCGCCAGCTCGCCACCGAAAGCGTGGTCCTCGGCGCCGGCGCGGGTCTAACTGGGTTAGTGCTCGCCCGCTGGCTGGTGGCGGCGCTGATGTCGCTCGTCCCGAAACTCCCCGTGGCGTTCGTGGTGCATCCCGTCATCGACGCGCGCGTCCTCCTGTTCGCGCTGGGCCTCACGCTCCTCGTGTCGGTGCTCGTCGGGACGCTGCCCGCGCTCGAGAGCGTGCGACCCGATCTCGTCCCCGCGCTCAAGGTCGACACGGGCGCGACGGCGCGGCGTCACCGGGCGCGCAGCGTGCTGCTCGTCTCGCAGCTCGGCGTGTCGATGCTGTTGCTCGTGGTCGCCGGGTTGTTCGGCCGCTCGCTCGTGCGCGCGCGCGCGGTCGACCCGGGCTTCACGACGCACGGCATCGACATCGTCTCGCTCGACTTGGAGCTCGCGGGCTACGATTCGACGCGTGGACGCGCCCAGGCACAGGCGCTCCTCGAGCAGAGCCGCGCCGTGCCTGGAGTGACGCAGGCCACGCTCTCGGCGATGCTGCCGCTCTCCGGCAGCGCAATGGGCTTCGGGGGTCTGACGGCCGACGGGCATCCGGCTCCCGGACGCGCAGAGGGATGGGAAGCCGACTGGAACGTGATCACGCCCGGCTACTTCGCCACGTTAGGCATCCCGCTCGTCGCGGGGCGCGCCTTCACCGATGCCGACCGGACCGGCGCTGCACGCGTTGCCATCCTGAACGAAACATTCGCGCGTCGCGTCTTCGGCACCACGAACATCGTTGGGCAGACGCTTCGGAACGACACGCGCATCATCACCGTGGTGGGCGTGGCGCACGACGCGAAGTACCGGTCGCTGGATGAGCCGGCGCTCAACTACATCTATGTGCCGTTGGCACAATGGTATCGGCCGGGTACCAATTTGCTCGTGCGCACGACGAGCGGTCGCAC
>JAICLH010000169.1 GCA_025927495.1 Gemmatimonadaceae bacterium | reverse complement strand
CGTCCGCCGCGCTGACCAAGCCGCCGGGGGTTGCTTCGTCCCCGTCCCTCGCCGTAAGCATGCAATGAATGCCGTTCGCGCCAACAAGGCGCTTCGACCCGCTCTCTTCGGAGTGACTCGTGACATCGCTTGATACCGAGCGCGTTCGCGCGCCCCGCGGCACCACGTTGTCCTGCAAGGGATGGCAGCAGGAAGCCGCGCTGCGCATGCTGATGAACAACCTCGACCCGGACGTCGCCGAACGACCCGATGACCTGGTGGTGTACGGGGGAACGGGGAAAGCGGCGCGCGACTGGGCGTCGTTCGACGCGATCGTCGCGACGCTCCGCCGGCTGGACCACGACGAAACGCTGCTCGTGCAGAGTGGCAAACCGGTCGGCGTGTTCCGCACGCACCCGGGTGCACCGCGGGTGCTGATCGCCAACGCCAACCTCGTCGGCCGGTGGGCCACGTGGGACGTCTTCCGCGAGCTGGAGCGCCAGGGCCTAACGATGTACGGGCAGATGACGGCCGGTTCGTGGATCTACATCGGATCGCAGGGCATCCTGCAGGGCACGTACGAGACGTTCGGCGCCGTGGCACGCCAGCACTTTGGCGGCACGCTCGCCGGCCGCGTCGTGCTCACCGCCGGACTGGGCGGCATGGGCGGCGCACAGCCGCTCGCCGCGACGATGCACGGCGCCGCATTTTTCGGCATCGACGTCGACCCGGCGCGCATCGCCAAGCGCGTTGCGACGGGCTACTGCGACCGCCAGACGACGAGCCTCGACCAGGCCCTCGCCTGGATCGCCGAGGCGAAGGCTGCGCGGACGGCGCTGTCGGTCGGGCTGGTGGGCAACGCCGCCGAAGTGCTGCCCGAGCTCGTGCGGCGCGGGATGACGCCCGATGTGCTGACCGATCAGACGAGCGCGCACGACACGCTCAACGGCTACGTGCCGGCGGGCCTGTCGCTCGAGGCCGCGGCCGAGCTCCGGCGGACGGACGCGGCGGAGTACGTGAGGCGGGCGACGGCGTCGATCGTCGAGCACGTGCGGGCCATGCTCGCGCTGCGCGCGCGCGGCGCGGTCACGTTCGACTACGGCAACAACCTGCGCACCGTGGCGCACGACGCCGGCCTAACGGACGCCTTCGCGTTCCCCGGGTTCGTGCCGGCGTACATTCGGCCATTGTTCTGCGAGGGCAAGGGCCCCTTCCGCTGGGTGGCGTTGTCGGGCGACCCCAGGGACCTCTCGCGCACGGACGAGTTGGTGCTCGAGCTCTTCCCCGACGACGAGCATCTCGTACGGTGGATCACGCTTGCGCGCGAGAAGGTCCAGTTCCAGGGTCTGCCGGCGCGCATCTGTTGGTTAGGCCAGGGCGCGCGGGCACGATTCGGCGTCGCGCTCAACGACCTCGTGGCGAAGGGCGAGATCTCGGCGCCCATCGTCATCGGGCGCGACCATCTCGACACGGGGAGCGTGGCGTCGCCGTTCCGCGAGACCGAAGCGATGCGAGACGGCAGCGATGCGATCGCCGACTGGCCCATCCTCAATGCGATGCTCAACGTGGCCAGCGGCGCGTCGTGGGTGTCGTTCCACCACGGGGGCGGCGTCGGCATCGGCAATTCGCTGCATGCCGGGCAGGTGATCGTAGCCGACGGGACGCCGGAGATGCGCGTGCGGCTCGAGCGGGTGCTGACCAACGACCCGGGGATCGGTGTGGCGCGGCACGCGGACGCGGGCTACGACATTGCCGTGCGGACGGCGCGCGAGCAAGACATCGACATTCCGATGCTCGGGGGCTGATTCTGTTCGCCGCTCGGTTAGTCTCGACCCCAGTGCAGCTCGTCCTCGGCGGCGATGGCCGTTCGTGCATTCGGGCGAAAGTTGTACAGCCAGTGATCGACGCTCGGTGCGTCGAGCACCAGGAACTCGGCGCGCTTGCCCGGCTCGAGCGACCCGATCTCTGCCTCGAGCCCAACGGCGCGCGCTGCATAGATGGTCGCGCCTTTGAGCGCCTCGGCCGGCGTCATGCGTTGCATCGTGCATGCAAGCGTGAGCGCGAGCGGCAGGTGATAGCTCGGGGCCGAGCCGGGGTTGAAGTCGGTGGCCACGGCGACCGGCACACCGGCGGCGATGAAGCGGCGCGCCGGCATGGGTGTCTGGCCCAAGTACATCGTTGCTAACGGAAGGCTCACGGCGACGACACCCGCCCGTGCCATCGCCTCGATGCCGGCATCCGACGTGTGCTCGAGGTGATCGGCGGAGATCGCGTGCACCTCCGCCGCAAGTGCCGCGCCGCCGCCGTCGCTGAGCTGGTCCGCGTGCACCTTCGCCGCCAGCCCCGCCTCCCGCGCCGCGCGCAAAATACGACGCGCTTCGTCGACTGTGAACGCGCCGCGCTCGACGAACACGTCGCAGCATGTGGCAAGGCGCTCGCGCGCCACGGCCGGGATCATCTCGTCGACCACCAGATCGACGTAGGCGTCGCGCCGGCCACGCATCTCTGGCGGCACGGTATGCGCGCCTAACAACGTCGACACGATCCGTGGCCCACCCGCCGCCGCCAGATCGCGGTACACCCGCAAGATGCGGAGCTCTTCGGCGAGCGTGAGGCCATAGCCGCTCTTGCACTCGACGGTCAATATGCCTAACGAAAACATCTCGCCGAGGAACGACTCGCACTTGTCGAACAGCGCCTCGGATGAGATCGCGTGCGTTTGTGCGACCGTCGACGCGATACCGCCGCCGGCAGCCGCGATCTCCTGATACGTCCGCCCTTGGATTCGCTCGACGAACTCGTGTGCCCGCCAGCCGCCGAACGCAAGGTGCGTGTGGCAGTCGATGAGACCGGGGATCACCAAGGGTGTCGGCATGCCAAGGTTTGCCGGCCTTTCCTCGGCGTATTGGGACGGCAGGTCCTCATCCCGACCCGCCCACGCGATGCGTCCATCCGCCCACGCCAGCGCGCCGTTGGTGATCGGATGGATGTCCCCTTGTCCGCCGTCTGCGGCGCACGTTGCCAACACACCAATGTGTCGAATGACAGGCACGATAGGATCTCGCTCTCCGCGATATCGGGTCGAGCTAGCGGATCTCTCGTCCGCCGTGCCGGTTGTCCAACACAAACCGATCGCGCGCCGGCATGCGGACGCCGGGAAGGGTGCGCGCGTTCATGACGGCGGTGTCGGCGATGATCTCGTTCCGCCGCAACAGAAACGCGACGAGACTGTAGATCTCGTTCGGCTTGAGCGAGCCCGGCGCGTCGTACGGCATGGCCCGGTGGATGTAGTCGTAGACGGTCGTCGAATACGGCCAGTAGTTCCCAATGGTACGAACGAGCGACGCGTCACGGCCGAACGGAAAGCCCTGCCTCGGCTCCCTGCCGACGAGGCGGTCGAACGGGCCCTCGACGCCCGTCGGTCCGTGACAGCGCGCGCACGTCTGCCGAAAGATCGCGGCGCCCTGGACCGCCGTCCCGCCGCCGGTCGGCAATCCGTTACCGTTAGGCATCACACTAACATCCCAGGAGCGGACCTCTTCGGCCGTCGCGGGGCGGCCGAGGCCATAGCGTGCGGGCGGCCCGGGAGGCTCGTTTCGCCTGACGTGGATCGGCGCGACGGCCGCCACGGCGACGAGCGCCGTTCTCAGCATCGCCGCTCGCGTCATCCGCCGACCCCAAACGTCACGCTGCCATCACCGGCGATGTGCCAGGCGCGAATGTTGTTGAAGTGATAGCGCGTCCCCGCCCCTCTCGCGGCACGCAGCTGCGCGAGCGTCGGTTGGACGTAACCCGTCTCGTCGGTGGCGCGGCTCATCAGCACCGCCTCGCGTCCGTTCCATTTCCACGGAAAACAGAACCGCGTGTGGCATTTGGACAGAACCGGCTGCTCGAGCACGGCGGACGACCAGGTCGTGCCGCCATCCGTGGATACCTCGACGCGCGTGATCCGGCCCCGACCGCTCCACGCGAGACCGGTCACGTCCCACCAGCCTCGATCGGGCAACGTCGCCGGATACGCCGGGAACGTGATGATCGACTTCGCATCCATGACGAACGAAAACATCCGCGCGGTTCCGTTAGGCAACGGATCGGTGTACTTCGACGTCTCATCGCGCGTCATGAACGGCCGATCCGCAAACTCGAGCCGGCGGATCCACTTGACGTTGGTGTTCCCTTCCCAGCCGGGCAGCAGGAGTCGAGCCGGATAGCCCTGTTCGGGGCGCAACGCCTCTCCGTTCTGGCTATAGGCGATCATCGCATCGTCCCAGGCTTTCGCGACCGGAATACTGCGCGCCATCAGACCCGCGTCTCCGCCTTCGGCGAGAAACCACGTCGCGCGCGGATTCACGCCGACCTCGCGGAGGAGCGTCGCCAGCGAGACGCCCGTCCACTCGCTGGTGCTCGTTAGGCCGTCCACGAGCTGCGGCGACTGGTCTCGGCGCATGTTCCGGTAGGCGCTTTCGCCGTTGCCGGAGCACTCGAGAAAATGGAAGCGCGAGACCGCCGGGAATCTCCTGAGCGCGCTCAGATCGAATACCGTTGGGCGATCGACCATGCCGTGGACGAGCAACTTGTACGCGTGCGGGTCGATGCGCGGCACACCGGCGTGATGCCGCTCGTAGTGCAGGTCCGACGGGGTGACGATGCCGTGCAGATCCTGGAGCGGAGTCAGCGAGATCTCGTGCAGCGTCCCGCCGACGACGCGCGCAAGCCGTTCGTTCGGCGCGCGGGCGCCCAAGGCCGTCGCGGATGCGCCTAACTGACGGGATGGAGCGGAGGGCGTTGCAGCTTGGCCAAGGGCGCCGCGCCGCAGCATCGCGAGACCAATCGCCGCCGCGGTGCCAGCGACAAGGCTGCGGCGGGTCAGGTTGGCGGAATCCCGTGGCCCTTCTGGCTGCTCTCTCATTCTCGCGATAGGTCCGACGACGTTGGCTAAACGCTCGCCTCCGTTGCCTGCCTTGGCAAGGCGGCTGCCGTACCGACGACGGCGGCAGCGGGCACACGATACGTCACCGGCAGCGCGATGCCGATGTCGAGCAACGCACGCGACACCACCCACCCGCGTAAGAACGGACTGTCGAATTCGTATCGCGCGCCCCCGCGCTCCTCGCGAACGAGCCGTCCCGCATCGACCAGTGCCGCCAGCGCCTGCGACACCGCGCTGCTCGACGCGAGCCCGAAGCGCGCGCTCGTTTCGGCCGACGTGAGTCCTTCACCGGCCACCGCGAGCGCGCGCAGCACGTTCTGCTGGTGCGGCGTGAGCTGCTGCCAGAAATCCGCGAACGCGTCGTCGCGCTCGGCTACACCATCCGCAAACGCGAGATCGGCGTCGCGCGGCTCCGCCTTCCCGCTGGCGACCGCGCGGTCGAAGCAGGTACGCGCGACCTGCGTGATGTCGCGGGTGCGCGCGCCGGCGATCTCGATGATGCGCGCGCCGACACCGTCCGCGGCGACACCCGCGCCCCGCATCCGCTGCTCGATCCACGAGGCGAAATACGTTGGATCGATCGGACCGAAGTAGAGCACATCGAGCATGTCGTAGAACGCGCGGCCCGGCTCGATCATGCGGCGAATGAGATGCGGTTTGGAACCGGCGAGCACGTAGCTCACGTGGTCGTGGCGCTGGATGATGCCGCGCAGATGCCACTCGGCGTCCTCGCCGCCGAAGCGGGCGATGTCCTGGAATTCGTCGAGCACGAGCCCGATGGTCGCGCCGCGATCGCGCGCCAGATCGTTCACCGCATCGAGCACGCTGCCTAACGTCGCCCGTTGGTCCTCGAGATCGGCGCGGCGGAGCTGGAGCGAGACGGTGGGCAGGAGGAGGCCGGAGGCGCGGTCGTGGGTGAGGGAGACGGTGGCCTGGAGGCGCGCGGCGAGGTCGGCCGCCACGTTCTTCCACCGCTTGCCTAACGCAGCAGCCGCGCCCTGGAGGATGCGGTTGGAGACGTCGGCCACGGTGGACGCGGTGGAGAGGTCGGCCACGAATGCGTGGCCGCGCTGGCGGTTCACCTGGTCGGCCGCCAGCGCGAGCGCGGAGCTCTTTCCCATGCGCCGGTAGCCGTAGACGAGCAGCTTGCTCGCCGGCCGGCGGAGCGCGTCGCGGATGCGCGTGAGCTCGGCCGTGCGGTCGGTGAAGAATTCGCCGGTGACGAGCCCGTGAATGCGGAACGGATTCTCGGCCATGGAGATCTCAGAGCAGGTGCTGTCATGAAGTGCTGTCTTACTAAGCAGTTGCTTAGGAAGAAGCCGCTAAGGAGCAAATCGCCCCTAGAGCGCATCTTGTCTCTTCGGTATCTATTCGGTATCATCGTTCCCCCGCAACCCCCAGCAGCGTTATGCAGCAACCTGCTCTTTTTTCAGCCGCCGTCGAGCGTTCCCTCCGCCAATTGCCCGTCATTGGCGAGCAGCGTGACATCACGTACTACGGCAGCCATGCCCGGAGCATCATCAACGGGCCCGAGATCACGGGGATGGGGTTCTGGTCGATCAACCCCTACATCGGGTGTGCGTTTGGGTGCGCGTACTGCTATGCCCGCTATGCGCACCGCTACGTGATGGAGCGGGCCACCGCCGCCGACCGCCTGACCGGCGCCGCCGAGCAGGACGTCGGGGAGGGGCGCATTCCGCCCTGGTTGGCGTTCGAGCGCCACATCTTCGTCAAGCGCAACGGGCCCGAGTTGCTGGCGCGCGCGCTCCGCCACGGCAGCGATCGCTTCCGTGCGCTCGCCGAGGGCGACTGGATCGCCATCGGGACGGCCACGGATCCTTATCAGCCGGCCGAGCGCCGGTTCGCGATCACCCGCGGCATCCTCGAGGTGCTGGCCGAGCACCCCGGGCTCCACGTCTCGATCACCACCAAGAGTCCGTTAGTCACGCGCGACGTGGATGTGCTGGCGCGCATCGCCCGGCACTCGGCGATCAGCGTGCACGTGTCGTTGATCACGGTGAACCGCGCGCTGGCGCGCCGGCTCGAGCCGCGCGCGCCCACGCCGGACGCGCGGCTGCGCGCGATCGCGCGGTTGCACGACGCGGGGGTGGCCGTGAGCGTGAACTGCATGCCGGTGCTGCCGGGCATCACCGACCATCCGCGCGACCTCGAGGCGCTGGTCGGGCGGGTCGCCGAAGCGGGCGCGTCGCACATCTCCACGGGTGCGCTCCGGCTGCAGCACGAGGCGCGCAAGCGCTATCTCCCGTTCATCGCCAAGGAATTTCCGGAGCTCGCGCCGCGCTACGCGCGCGCCTATGCGCACGCGCACGTGCCGGGCGATCTCTACCGCGAGCGGCTGGCGGCGCTCATGGCCCGGCTCTGCCGCGCGCATGGCCTGCGCCGCAAAACCTACGAAGGCGGCGGCGACGACGACGCCGCCGCCGACTTGCCTAACGACACGGCGGGCGATCCCGACGCGGCGTCCGAGGCCGACCTGCAACTCTCGCTCGCGCTGTGAGCCGGCCATGACGGCAGCCGCATCGGTGCTCGTCCCGGCCGTCGCGTCGCCGGCCATCGCCAGCGCCGCCGCGCGCCGCCGCGCGGTAGCCGAGCTGCGCAAGCTTTTGCCTAACGACGCATCGCCGACCGCGGCGACCGGCCTCTCCACCGGGATCGCCGCGCTCGACGCCGCGTTGGCCAAGCACGGCGTGCCCCGCGGCCGCCTCACCGAGCTGTTAGGCCGCCGCGGCAGCGGGAAGACGACGCTCCTGCGCGAGCTGGCCCACGCCACGGTGCGCCGTGGGTTAGGCGTGGCCTACGTCGACGCCGCGCGCGCCCTCGCCCCGCGCGACTGGGCCTCGCTCGGCACGGACGATGGATTCTGGGTGGTGCGGCCGCGCGATCCGGCGCGCGGTGCCTGGTGCACCGACATTCTGCTGCGCGGCGGGGCGTTCGCGCTCGTGGTGCTCGACGGTGCGCCGCCGCTCACGCCCCCGGTGGCCACACGACTCCTGCGGCTGGCGCACGACACGAACACCGCGCTCGTGATCACCGGAATCGGCGATGCCGCTGCGCCGGCCACGCGGCTCGCTGGTGCGCTCCGGCTTCGCGTCGCCCGCACGCGACAACGACGACGACACGCGATTGTCATCACGGTCGAGAAAGGAGGACGTCGAACAACGGTGGAGGTCGAGTATGTCGTCAGTGTGGCGCGTCGCGTGTGTGCGCATCCCGAGGTTCCCGATCGCCGCGGCGTGGAACGCCCGCGGAGTGGACGCGGAGCGCGCAGCGCATCCGAGCCAGCCGCGCGCCCCGTCCTCGCCCGCTCCCGACGCTCAGCCGAGCCTCCCGAGTTCGCCGAGCAGCTCCTCGGCGCCGGTGTGGGATGAGCAGCCTGTCGCGCTGGTGGATGGAATGCGGCTGCGCGCCGTGTCGTCGGCGGCGTCGCGCTCGCGCGTGAGGCCCGGCATGACGGTGCCCGAGGCGCGGGCGGTGTGCGCCGCGCTCTTGGTGCTCCCATGGTATGATGATACGATCATTGCGGCGACCACCGCCGTCACCGGCGCGCTCCTCGCCGCCAGTCCCCAGGTGACGCCGGTGGTCGGCGAGCCCGGTCTCTGGTGGGTGGGCGCGGCGGGCTTCGATGCGTTAGGCGGCGAGCGCGCGCTCGCCCGGGCACTGGCCGACATCGGCCGGCGCTGGCACCCGCGGACGCGCGTGGCGATCGCCGGCTCGTGCGTCGCCGCCCGCGCCGCCACCTGGGCCTCGGGCGCCGCTTCGGGTCCGGTGCGCATTCCGTTAGGCGGTGACGCGCGCTACCTGGCCCGCGCCCCG
>JAICLH010000054.1 GCA_025927495.1 Gemmatimonadaceae bacterium | reverse complement strand
TTCCTACTCGTCGTCCGTCAGGCGTTGTTCGCGACAGCGCTTATGCGACCGAAAATGATGCGACCGGCTGTCGCCGGCTGACGAACAACGACGGACGCACCACGGGTAGGAAAGCACGAAACGAACAACGAAGGACGGACCACATCCCGCGCCACACTGCGCGGAGGAGGCTCGGCGTCAATCGCGATGCATCGGTTCGAGTGCACCGGTACGTAGTCGAATGCCCGACAGCGGATACCCACTTCACCTGACGACCGGCTGACGGCGTGGGTCGTATTCTCCGGAGACGAGAACGTCCAGCCGGAGACTGCATGTACAAGCGATTACTGGTTGCGCTCGATGGGTCGCCAAGCGCCGAGCATGCGCTCCCCGCGGCCGTCGCGCTGAGTCGACTAACGCAAGCGACGATCCATCTTGTTCGTGTACACGAGCCGAGTCCGTCGGCAGTCGTCACGCGCGGACGGTGGGACGCGATGTCGCGACGCCACGAGCTCGAGTGCTTGCAGGCGACGGCCGCCCGATTGCTGGCGAGAGGCGTCGCCAGCGTGGACGCCGAGCTCGTCGACGGACCTGCGCCGGTGGCCATTCAGCGTGAGGTGGCGCAGCGCAGCGCGGATCTCGTCGTGATGACGGATCGCGGCCGCAGTCCGTTAGCCAAGTGCCTCGGCTCGGTTTCGGCCGCCGTCTTGCGCGATGCGCAGGTGCCGGTGTTGGTGATGCGCGCCACCGGCTGTCCAGCCGACCTCTCTCGCGAGCCGATCTTTCGGAACATGCTCGTCGCCGTCGAGGATCCGGACACAGACGCCGAGGTCGTGCACCAGGCAGCGGAGCTCGGCCGGCTGGGCGGTGGGTGCAAGCTTTGGCACGCGCGAGATCAGGCACTTGCGCGCGTCTACCCGTACGCGCACGCTGCTGTCGCGGCAGTGGACGCCGGTCCTGGGTACGATCACGAGTCGAGCGCCGAGGAGCAGCCGTCTCCATTCGCGCAGCCGATACCGGACGGGATCCTGCCGAATCGTGGCTTCGAGAGCGCGGTCGGCGAAGATCCGGCGATGGCGATTGTTCGCGCCATCGTCGCCAACACGTTCGACCTCGTAGCCATACCGACGGGCGGTGGCGGTTCCCGGCATCTCGCAGCCCACAGCTTGGCGCAGCGAGTGGCATCTGCATCTCGGTTGCCGATCTTCATCTGTCCCACATCGTGGAGTTCGCGACTCGATGTCCGGATCAGCACGCCATGGTGAACCGGGCGCTCGACACACTCGCCCGACGGTTTACCGAACCCGAGCCAGCCCAAGTTCAGCCAATGATGCCGCTACGTCCGGATGACACCGGTCGGCTGTCGGGCCCTGGCGCGCTATCTCACTGCAGTTCGGGGTTGCCTCGTCCGTCTTGTACGTCCTAACGGACGAACTGCGTTAGACAAATCTCCTCGAACTGCCGGCGCGGCACCTCACCCAAAGGGCTGTGATGTCGAGAGGCAGCACCCACCTCAGGGATTCCCTTACATCGCCCATGCGGGCGCGGGGGCGTTTGCCGGACGCGACGCCGGACTTTGCCCGATTCCCGCACCGCGCCGTCTCCGCGACTATGCAGCGCCAGTCTGGACGTTCCACCTCGCTGTCCATCGCCACGGAGGCCATATGAGTCATGCGCTTCGTTCTGTATTGGTGTTGGTTGTGATCGCCTGCACGGCGCCCGCCGGCGCGGCGCAGGCCGCGCCCCGCGGTCATCTGATCACGGTGCGCCTGGTCGATCGGCCTAACGGCCAGTTCGCGTTCGACCCCGGCACCATCAATGCTCAACGTGGCGACACGGTACGGTTCGTCCAGCAGAGCTCGGCGCCGCACAACGTGTCGTTTCGCACGCATCCCCAAAACGCCAAGCTCGGAGACGCTGCCGTCGGACCGTACATCCTCAACAACGGGCAGACCTACGACCTGGTGATCGATGCGCGTTTTGCCGACGGCGCCTACACGTTCGCCTGCGACCCGCACGAATCGCTCGGCATGAAGGCAACGCTCACGGTCGGATCCCATCACTAGCACCACCACCGCCTCGCGCCCGCCGCGAGGACACACAGGAGGACTTCATGCCCACGTCCCCGAGCGCTTGCCGCGCGCGGTTCGCAGTTGTTGGGCTTCTCGGTGCTGCTCTTATCCTACTGGCGTCTCGGCCGTCGTTCGCCGAGCCGGTCACGCGTAGTCCGGCGGACACGACGGACCCCTTCGGTTACGTTCGCGCCGACCGCATGAACATGCCCGCGGGCGCCTACCGCGCCGCGTTCGCGCACAGAATTCCGAGCTTCTCGCGGCAGACCAAGCTCGCATGCAGCGCGTGTCATTACGGATTTCCCGAGCTCACTCCGTTTGGTCGCCTGTTCAAGCTCAACGGTTATACACTGACGGCGCTTCCCACGATCATTGGCGGTGATTCGGCACGCCAAACGCTCGAGCTGGCGCCGATTCCGCCCGCGTCGGCGATGGTCATCACGTCTCTGACGCACGTCAAGTCGACGTTGCCGGGGACGCAGAATGACGCCACGGCCTTTCCCGAGCAATTGAGTTTATTCCTCGGCGGACAGGTCACGCCGAAAGTCGGCGCCTTCACGCAGCTCACGTACGCCGCCGATGCCGGATCGATCGGCATCGACAATACGGAATTCCGTTTCGCCGATCACGGCACACTGGGCGGCAAGCCGGTGATCTACGGTCTCACGCTGAACAACAACCCGAGCATGCAAGACCTGTGGAATACGACGCCGGCGTGGGGATTCCCGTTCGTCGCGTCGAGCGTCGCGCCGTCGCCCGCGGCGGCATCGCAGATCGAGGGAGCGTTCGCCCAACAAGTCGTGGGACTCGGCGCGTACGCCATGTGGGACCAGACGCTATACGCCGAAGTCACGACGTACCGCACGGCCCAACAAGGCGTCGCTCCACCACCCGGGCCGGAGACGTCCAACGCGAACCGCGGTGTGATCCCGTACTGGCGAGTGGCGGTGCAGCGGACATTCGGGCCGAACTACCTGATGGTCGGTACGTACGGGCTCGCCGCGACGCTCTACCCGACCGGCGTCAGCCAGTTCACCAACCGGTTCACCGACGTGGGCGTCGACGCGCAGTACGAGCGCAGGTTAGGCAAAGGCGTGCTCATCGGCCGTACGACGTATCTGCACGAGCACCAGTCGCTCGCCGGCTTGATCGAAACCGCCGGCGACGCCCCGCTGCCGAATCCGACCAATGCGCTGAACGAGTTTCGTCTCAACGCGTCGTACCTGCCGACGCCGCGGTTCACGTTCACGGCCGGCTACTTCACCACCACGGGGACTCGTGATACGGCGCTGTTCGCACCCGCGGCGGTAACGGGCAGCGTGAACGGGTCGCCGAGCAGCAGCGGCGGCATTGGAGAGGTCGACTTCAATGCGTGGTTGAACACGCGTCTCGGTGCCCAGTACATCCTGTACAGCAAGTTCAATGGCGCATCGCGCGCCTACGATGGATCCGGCCGCGATGCGTCGGGCAACAATACACTGTACCTGTTCCTGTGGGTCGCATTCTGATCGAGGCGCTTCGGCGAAAATCGGGCGCGCTTGCGGGCCGTTAGGGCGGTGCAATGTGCGGGTGACGGTCTTGCCTAACGGATCGCACGACGACCTTCCTTCCTCTCGCCTTTGGAAGATCGACGGCGCTTACCGGACGCACACAGGGCCACTCGATTTCGAGTGGCCCTGTGTCGTTCGTCGTTCGAATGGCCCGCACGCGGCTGCGCAGCGTCGCCTAACAGTACTTCCGGCACAGGCGGACGGCAGCGGCGACTACGTGATGGTCGACTGGTCGTCCACTTCGCGATCCTCGGGCGTCTGCCACGCGGTGCGCTCGGCGTCCCTGCGCTCGGACCACGACCGAACGTTGCCCTCGAGCGTGACCGCAAGGCACGTCGTCGCGCGCCCGCTCGCGTGTGCAAGGGCGCGGGCGAGTGCTGCATCGGTCCATACAGATCGGGATAGAAGGCGACCACGCCAAGTGGCCCGACGGCGGTGGTCGCGTGTCTGAGCGTTCGATCGCTCGAGCTCGGCAACGCGAGTGGTCTGCGACGGCGCGAAAATAGGATGACATGACAGCGCGACGGGGTCCCTGTGCTTGGTCGTGAAGATTGCCGGCGCCGTGCCGCGAGGTCAGTCAGGGAGCAGGGCTGGCCGCGTCCTGGGATCGCCTGACAGACTGCGACGCGCGGCGCCTGTACAGTAGTGGCCAACACTCTCACGAATCGGGTGGGTTCATGTCCTGCATCTTGTTGGCGACGCACGGCGGCGCTAGCGCCGACGGCGCGGCCCGCGTCGCGTCACTTCTCGCTTGCCGCCTGGGCGTGCCCCTGCGCGCGATCGCGGTGCTTCAGCCGATCGCGCTGACCGGCGACGGGCTCAGCGATACCTACGTGCCGACGCCGGAGGAGATCGAGGCCACCAAGGCGGCGCTGCTCGAGGCTGTCACGGATCAGTTAGGCCGGTGCGGCGTGCACGACTGCGACGCGACCTTTCGCGTCAGCGTATCGACGTCCGAGATCGCCAGCGTGGCCCATGCGTTAGGCGCAAGCCTCATCGTGGCCGGCCTCGGCTCACACCACGTCATCGACCGCGCGCTCGGCGGCGAGACTGCGCTGCACCTCGCGCAGGTCGCGGCGACGCCCGTGTTGGCGGTGCCCGCCGACGCCGCAACTATCCCGCGCCGGGCGATGGTCGCGCTCGACTTCAGCCCGACCAGCATCCTCGCCGCATCCACCGTCGCGCGTTGGCTGCAGCCGGGCGACGCGTTGCACCTGGTGCACGTGGTGACGCCCGAGAATATCGCGCCTCACGCACGGGCGGCCCACAACGGCGACGATTCGGGTGTGGTTCGCCTTGGACAGGTCGCGGCATCGCTCCGCGTCGCCACGCGCGGCGGCGTCGACACCACTCAGATTGCCGGCGATCCCGCGCGCGCCCTCCTCGAGCACGCTCGAGCGATCGATGCGGACCTGATCGCGCTCGGAAGCCACGGCTACGGAATCTGGAAACGACTCCTGCTCGGCAGTGTTGCGTCGAAGATCATTCGGTTGTCATCACGGCCGGTGCTCGTCGCGCCCATCGGATGTCTCGCGACGATGGCCGGCGCAGCGGCGCAGGTCGAGTCGAGCGCCGGCGTGGGTGCAACCCCGGCTGTCTAACGGTGGCGCTCGACGCGGTATCGCCAAGCATGAGCTCAGCGCGCCGATCGTTGTGATGGTATACCGACCCTCGGGAAAGGGCGTAGCCGTGGTGTTCATGGCTGGTTCCTCAGCTCGTGGGTGTGGATGCGGCGGCGGCGTTAGGCGAATGGTGCACGGGCTGCGGTGGCGCCGCATCAGCCGTGCGATCGGCCGTCTGGATGAGGTTCGAGAGACCCGTGAAGCCGAGCAGCCTGCGCGCCGCATGGTCGATCGCCTCGCACTGCTCTCGACGGGCAACGCGACCGGTGAGGGTCACCCACCCGTTCTGAACGGTGATGTGCACATCGCCTGCGGGGATGTGCAAGTCGTCGGTCACGGCTCGAAGCAGCGCGCCTGCCATGTCGCTATCAGATGGCCCGAACGCCGCGGGCACGCGAACTCTGATCTCATCGGCCACGGCATTCGCGCCACGGCAGCGGAGGGCGACATCGAGCGCTACACATTTTTCCCCGTACGTGCGCACGATGCCGCTCAAGGTCACGACGCCGTCGCGAACGGAGACGGCTACCTCACCGGGCAGGAGCGTCGTGTCGTGTGCCAACGCGTCCAGAACGTCGCGCTGCAGTTGTTGATCCCTTGTCGGCGTAGACATGTGGCTTCTCCCAAGAGGCGGTGTGTTCACTCTGCTCACTGTCGTGTGTTCGAGCGCGCCGTACCGTGACGCGTCCGGCTTCGGCGAATCGCTCGTCGGCCCCGACGGTGACTACGAAGCCGGGCGGCACCGGAACCCCCGCTCGCGCGAGCTCGGCCAGGTTCGCACCCTTGCCCCCGCTACCACGATGTCGTTCCTCTCTGCGTGTCGCGCTCCGTGTCATCCGACATGTCACTTCCTCCACTCGCTCTGCCGGCGGCTCTGCACGCCGATCACATTCTTGATCGCACGGACACCGCAAACCCGCTCCACAGCACCACCAGCCGCGCGCTTCTGAGTCGGATCGTCGACGGTGCCCGTCAACGCGACGATCCCATCGTGCACCTTCACGCCGATCTGCGGCGCGCGCTCGCCGAATGTCCACCTGAGTTCCGTTGCGACGTCGGCTCCGAGCTGTGCGTCGGTCTTCATTTTCGATCTCCTCTCTCGGGTCAATCCGAACAGCGTACGCATTCAATTTCGGCGCACCGCGATGCCGACGCTGTCGGGCGTTGACCGTCTCGTCGTCAGGTAATTCCGGATTCGAGACCAGACGTCGCTCGTGTTGCGTGGCGTAGCGGAAACCCGGACAGCAGGTGCCGATGTCCCCGACAGACGTGGTCGGCCGGCGAGATAATCTCAGTGGAGTCGACGACAACTGTGCTCTGGAGGCCGCATGTACAGCCAAATTCTGGTCCCGCTCGACGGCTCCGCATTCGCGGAACACGCGTTGCCGGCGGCCATCGCGATCTCACGCCTCACGAAGGCAACGATTCACCTTGTTCGGGTCCATGAGCAGAGTGCGACGCGATATGCGTCGCGCGGGCGGCTGGACGAGCTTTCGCGGCGGCAGGAACTCGAATACTTGCACATCGTGGCGGCCCGTGCGATAGCCGCCGGGTCGAATGCCGTCGTAACCACGGTCGTCGACGGGTGGCCACCATCAGCCGTCGAGCGGGAAGTCGCGAGAACAGGCGCCGATCTCGTCGTGATCACGGATCGTGGTCACACGGGACTCGCCACGAGATGTCTCGGAGCGGTGTCGGACACTCTCGTGCGACAGTCGCACGTCCCCGTGCTGGTCATGCGGGCCTCTGAACGCGCAATCGATCTGGAGCACTGTGCGCTCTTCCACAGCGTTCTGGTCGCGATCGACGATGCGGATGCGGACGCCCGTGTCGTCGAGGACGCTGTGCGACTCGGGAGTTTGGGCAACGCACGCTATACGCTGTTCCAGGCTGTGCGCCCGGCGCTCGCGCCGGTTCAGTCGTTCGCGTATGCGGCTGCCGCAACGACGCTGGACGCCGGCGCGACGCGCGCCCGCGTATCGACCACGCGCCACGAGCTTGCCGAGCTCGCGTCACACATGCGGGACCGGGCGCGGCCTAACGGAATCGACATCGAGATCACGATCGATACGCATCGGGCGACGAGCATTCTCGACGCCGTCGGCGACGGCACCGTGGACCTGGTTGCCATGTCGACGCGCGGCTCCGACGCGTCGTGCGTCATCTCGGGCGGTGTGGCCGAGCAGGTGGCGTGCTCCACTGCGCTACCGATCTTGATGAGCCCGACCTTCACACGCAGCCAGCGCGCGGTGTGAGCATGAGCACGCCAGGGCCATTGGACGCCGGGTCAGCGCCACCGAGGCCAGGCGCGAGCGCCGAGCCGCGCCTAACGCCGGGCGACATCGCGCGTTTTCGAGCCAACCGGCAGGCGGAGATCGACAGCGCCGCGCTCTATCGCGCCCTGTCCCAGACGGAAAAGGATACGAGAGTCGCCACGGTATTCGGTCGCATGGCCGAAGCCGAGACGGCGCACGCCGCATTCTGGGAGCGGCTGCTCCCTGCGTCCAGTCGGCCGGCGGCGTCGCTGCGGCCCTCGTGGCGCACGCGCGTATTGATCGGGCTGGCAAAGCGATTCGGGTCACGAGCCGTGCTACCGACGGTGCTCGCGCAGGAGCGTTCGGACAGCAGTGGTTATGCGCGACAGGCGGAATCACGCAGCACGTCGCTGCCCGCCGACGAACGATCGCACCAGCGTCTGCTCGGCGCGATGGCGGCATCGTCCAGCGGCCTCGAAGGGGGGGCGATTGCGCGCTTGGAAGGACGCCACCGGACCATCGGGGGCAATGCGCTGAGAGCAGCCGTGCTCGGCGCGAACGACGGGCTCGTGTCGAACCTGAGTCTCGTCATGGGCGTTGCGGGCGCCGCCGCATCGGATCGTGCGCTACTCGTCACCGGCCTGGCCGGATTGCTCGCCGGCGCCGGCTCCATGGCCATGGGCGAGTGGTTGTCGGTGCAGAGCGCTCGCGAGCTGCACGAGCGCCAGTTAGACATCGAAGGCCTCGAGCTCGCGACTGCGCCGGAAGAGGAAGCGCAAGAGCTCGCGCTCATCTATCAGGCCAAAGGCCTCTCGGAAGACGAGGCGCGCCTGCTGTCGGCGCGGTTGATGGCAACACCCGATGCGGCGCGCCAGACGCTCGCGCGCGAGGAGTTAGGCATCGATCCCGAGGAGCTCGGCGGCTCCGCGTGGCAGGCAGCCGCGACGTCGGCCGTGCTGTTTTCGGTCGGCGCCATCGTGCCGGTCTTCCCGTTCTTCTTCCTCTCCGCCAATGCGGCGGTCTTCACCAGTCTCGCCTGCAGCGCCGCGGCCCTCTTTCTCATTGGCGCGGGCATCACGCTGTTGACCGGTCGAAGTGTCTGGCACTCCGGCGTTAGGCAACTGCTGTTCGGCATCGTGGCTGCCGGGCTCACCTACGGCGTTGGACGGTTGCTCGGCGCACAGATCTCGGGATGAGCCGGTATCCTATGGGATCGCGCAACTGACGGCCGCCGGTTCGGGCAGCGATGCCGCGAACTCGCGTGCAAACCGCGCGACCTGGTCCCAGTCCGTCATTTCGTGATCGCGTGAGGTGTCCGTTGGGCCGCCGGCGCGGCGGCTGATCATCTTGAGGATCATGCGCGTGAAGACGCCGTACTTCGTGAACGCCATGGCACCAGCGACGGTCGCCACGGCGCGGGGATGCCAACCGGTCTTGCCGAGGAATTCATCGAGCACGCGGCGGGCATTTGTCTGGTCGCGCTCGCTCGTCCCCGCGGCCGAGCCACTGACCGAGAAAAAGGCGGACGGCATTCCGTTCAATTGGTCACGGTGGGTCCGAACGAAGCGCTCGAGACAGCGCTGGTGATGGCCCACAATCACCGATCCGCCTATGATCACTCCGTCGAACTCCGACAGGGAGAAGTTTTGCAGCACGGTATCGGCGCACGCGATCGGCACGGTATGACCCGCCGCAGTGAGAACCTCCTGCATCCGCTCGGCGATCTTCATGGTCTGCCCGTACCGCGTGCCGTAGATGATGACGATGTGCTGGGAAGACATGGTTCACCCCGCTGACTCGGTTTGAGTATCGGATCTCGTGGCAAACATGCCTCGCGGTGTCACGCCGGACAGTCGGGGCGGCGAGGACCTCGTGTCCGCCGTCCCCTGACGGCACTCGGGCGCGACCTACGCATCGCCATCGCGAGCAGCCGGTTAGGCGCGTCCGTCGCTGCGTGAGCGCGGCCCGCCGGAGCGCCTAACGGACGCGGCGCGCGTCGCTGCGCGTTGGCGGCGTGCGCGCGATGGCGCGTCGGCCGACGCGTCCGCGAAGTCGGGCGGCGTGATCAGCAACGAGCACGGCGCCCGACGGACGAGTCCGCCCGTCACGGTGCCGGTGAGCACGCGCTCCGCGAGATCGTGCCGTTTGCGCGCCGCGACGAGGACGTCGGCGCCACGACGCTTGGCGAACGCGATGAGCGTTCCGGGCACCGTGCCGCGCACCACCGCGGTCTCCACCTTGGCGCCGGGTGGAACGGGTAGTGTGTTCACCAAACGCTCAAATGCAGCGGCCCAACCGTCCTCTCGGGCCAACCGCGTGATTTCATCGAGGTTCGCGATCGCCGCGTCGAAGTCGGACTCGACGTGCAAGAGCACCAGCCTCGCGCACCCCGTGAACAATGTGCAGGCCAGCCGCGCCGCTGCGTCGCCCTCGCGGCTGAAATCGACGGCAACCACGACCGTCCGCGGCATTCCACCGAGATCCGGCGTCACGGCCAGAACCGGTACATTGGACTCGCGCACGACGTGCAGCGTCGTTGCGTCGTGAATGATTCGCTCCAACAGGTGCTCGCGATGCAGGCCCATGACGACCAGATCCGCGTTGCGCGCCGCCTCGAGGATGGCGTTTGCCGGCGTGCCTAACGGAATGAGAACGGGCCATGGACGCCGCGCTCCGGTGCGGTCGGCGACATACCGGCGGAGCTCGAGCCGGCGCTGCCGTTGCTCGGCGCGCAACGCCGCTTCGCCCGCGGCCGCGACGGGTGCGCCGACGCTCAGCCACGCGGCCGCGAAGGGATTGATGACGCTTACCGCTTCGGCCTTCGCGCGGTGTGCCTTCACCAGCTCCGCCGCGGTGTCGATCGGTGCGTTCGCGCTCGCACTCGGTCCGTCCAGCGCGACCAGCAGTCGCAACGCCGAGCGCGACAAGCGTAAGGTTCTCGGGTGATGACGCACGCCTGTGGCCGACTTTTTCGAACGCGTCGCGGACATCGTTCCTCCCTTCAGTGTCCCTGCGCATAGGGTAGGGCCGGCCCGCTCCCCGGTCTGTCGGGAAAAGTGCCGAGCCCAAGTCCCGGAAGCCCTGACAGCTTCCCGACGCCGGTCGCGTCATATAGATCCAGACCCGGCCGGAGACGAATGAAGCCGCCAACAACACGTCATGCCACCCGCCGAACGCGGGATTGGTTGGTAAGCGCGATCGTGCCCGCGGCGGCGCTCGTGTTCCTCGGCGCGGGCGCGGTCGCGCGCTTGGCGTCGCCGGCGACGCCCGCGAGCAGCACCATCTGGACTATCGGTTTGATACTCACCGGCGCGGCGCCTGTATTTCGCACGCTGCGCCAGGTAATCGTCGGCCGCTTTGCCACGGACCTCGTCGCCGCACTGGCGATCGTCGGCGCAGTCTGGCTCGCCCAACCCGTCACCGGCTTGGTGATCGTGCTCATGCAGACCGGCGGCGAGGCTCTCGAACGCTTCGCCGAAGGACGGGCGTCCGACGCCGTGCGCGCCCTGGAGGAGGCCGCGCCCCGTATCGCGCACCGCCTGCACGGAACGCGCGTCGACGACATCACCGCCGAAGACATCGCAACGGGTGATACGCTCCTCGTGCGGCCGGGCGAATTGATTCCCTGCGATGCGATCGTCATCGATGGTCGCTCGCACGTGGATGTCTCTCGATTGACGGGCGAGCCGATGCCGGTGACTGCGACGGCGGGCGCGCGGCTGATGAGCGGCAGCGTGAACGGCGACGCCACCTTGACCGTGCGCGCGATCGCGACGGCGAGCGAGAGCCAGTACGCGCACATCGTCGCGCTCGTCGCCTCCGCCCAAGCGAGTAAAGCACGTCTGCAGCGACTCGCCGACCGCTACGCGGTATGGTTCACACCCTTCACGCTCGTCATGTGCGCGATCGTGTACGCGTTCACGCACGATGCGGTGCGCGTGTTGGCGGTGCTGGTCGTGGCGACGCCGTGTCCGCTCATACTGGCGACACCGATCGCGTTCATTGGAGGGATCAATCTTGCGGCACGGCGGCATATCATCGTCCGCACCGGTGACGCGCTCGAGCGGCTCGCGGGCGTCGCGACGATCATCTTCGACAAGACCGGCACGCTGACGATCGGACGCCCGGCGGTGAGCCGGGTGGTGGCGGCGCCGGGCCTAACCGAGAACGACGTGCTCGGCGCGGCCGGCGCGGTGGAGCAGGGATCGAGCCACCTGCTCGCGCGCACGCTCGTCGAGGCCGCGGAGGAGCGAGGGCTTGCGCTGCCCGCCGCCCGCCACGTCATCGAGTCCGCGGGCCGCGGCGTCACCGGCGTGGTCGACGGCCGGCGCGTGAGCGTCGGCTCGCGATCGTTCGTCGTCGAGCAGCATCCCGAGATCGCGTCGGAGTTGGACGCACTCGGCAACGTGGAGGGCCTCGAGGCCTGCGTCGTGATCGATGGACGCGCGGCGGGCGTCGTCGAATACGCGGATCGCCTGCGCCCGGAGCTTCACCACGCCATGGCGCGCCTCGCCCGACTCGGCCTAACGGACACGATGCTGCTGTCGGGGGACCGCGCCGCCAACGCGCGGTCCGTTGCCGCCGCCGCCGGCATCGAAGTCGTCGCGGGCGATCTCATGCCGGAGGACAAGGTCGACACGGTCCGCCGGCTGGTCACCGCGGGCCGCAGCGTCCTCATGGTGGGTGACGGCACCAACGACGCGCCCGCTCTCAGTGCAGCCACCGTGGGCATCGCATTGGCCGGCCACGGCGGCGGCATCACGGCCGAGGCCGCCGATGTCGTGGTCCTCGCCGATGACCTGCAATCCGTGCCCGAGGTCATCGCCATCGGCCGGCGCACGATGCGCATCGCGCGTCAGAGCATCCAGGCCGGTCTCGTCGCGAGCGGGCTCGCTATGGTGATGGCCTCGTTAGGCTTCATCGCGCCGGCGGTGGGTGCCGTGATTCAGGAAATCATCGACGTCGCGGTGATTTTCAATGCACTCCGGGCAAGCCATCCGGGCCGGTCACCCGTCACCAAGCCGGGGCAGGGTGCGAGAGCGGATGCGACGTCGCCCAGTCCGACACTGTATGACACCGCGTCGGGTGAATCCCGACAGCCGGCTCGGAGCGACACGCTATCCTAGCAGGTAAGGCGCGATCGGTCGCGCCCGACGGGAGGAACCATGCCGCACGATGCAGCACCGACCTTTCGCGCCTTGGACAAGGCCGAAAGCGAGGCGGTATTGACGCGCAACCATGTTGGTCGCATCGCGTACAGCTTTCACGATCGCGTCGACATCGAGCCCATCCACTACGTGTACGACGATGAATGGATCTACGGTCGCACGTCACCAGGCACCAAGCTCGCGATGCTCAGCCATCACCGTTGGGTTGCGTTCGAGGTGGACGAAGTGGACGGTCCGCTCGACTGGCGCAGCGTCGTGGTGCATGGCACGGTGTACTTGTTGGCGTCGCATCCCTCGGAGCGCGAAACAGAAACCGGACTCAGACTCTTGCGCCGCTTCCTCCCGGACATCCGCACCGAGGATGATCCGACGCCGTTTCGCACCGTGCTGTTCCGCATCTCGGCGTCCGAGATCACGGGGCGGGCCGCGAGCAGCCTGGCTACGGAGGGGTCGGCCGATCACGCTCAGAGGACCGGCGCTGCACCCAAGAAAGCATGAACCGCCGCGCGACAAACATCGTTAGGCGGTTGCTTCGCCTGCCCCTCGCGGTAAAACTGGCGGGCGCCAACGCGCTGCTCTTGCTCGTCGCGCTCGGTGTATTCCGTGGAGCGTATCGCGGACCTGTGCCCTGGCCGGCATTGACCATTGCGGGCGGCGCGCTGGCTGTGGGCATTGCGGTGAACATCGCGCTCGTGACCATTGCGCTTGGCCCTTTGCACGACCTGCATGCTACCGCCCTGCGTGTCTCGCAGGGCGATCTGGAAGCGCGTGTATCCAGCTCGTTGGTCGCCGACCCCGAGATCGAGCGGGTGAGCACTACCTTGAATGCTCTCCTCGACCGTGTGATGGCCGAGCGGACACGCATTCGGGAGCTCGCTGTGCAAGCGATTCGCTCAGGCGACCGCGAGCGTGCGGCGCTCGCCAGCGAGCTTCATGATTCGACGGCACAGTCCATTGCAGGACTTTCGTACCAACTGATCGCGGCCGAACGGATGAGCACGGATCCCGAGCTCACAACGCGCTTGGTGGCCGTGCGCGAGGCGGCGAACCGGATTCTCGAGGAGGTGCGGACGCTGTCGGGTACCGTCTATCCGCGCATCCTCGATGATCTGGGGCTCGCCAGCGCGCTTCGTGGGCTCGCGCGGAGCATCGCCGTCGATATCGGTCCAGAGATCCGGGTCGAAGTCACGGACTTCGCCGAATCCACGGTCAAGCAACTTCCCGCGGAGAGCGCCGCGGTACTGTATCGCGTGGCGCAGGAGTCGATCACGAACGCGTTGCGCCATTCGAAGGCCACGTGCATCGTTGTTCGCCTCGACGGCTCTGCGTCTGGGATCACGCTCCAGGTGCGGGATGACGGAGTCGGGTTCGATCTGGATCAAACCGGGCAAGGCGCGGCGGGCTTGGGCTTGTTCACTGCGCGCGAGCGCGTCAGTTTGGCACATGGTCGGTTCGAGGTGGTCACCCGACCCGGCAGCGGTACCACCGTGACTGCGACCATTCCTGCTACGCTCGCGACCGCTACGTCGCGACGTGCCTCGCCTTGAGAGCGGAGCCCAATGACAGTCGACACGATACGCATAGTCCTGGTCGATGATCACGCGGTCGTGCGAGCCGGACTCAAAGCGGTGTTGGCGACGGCTCCGGACATTCAGGTGGTTGGCGAAGGGAGCAACGGCCGAGAGGCTGTTGCTCTGGCCGAACGGTTCAAGCCCGAAGTGGTGATCACGGATCTTTCGATGCCCGACCTCGACGGCGTCGGAGTGATCAAGGAAATCATCGCCAAGAACATTCCGTCTCGCGTGCTCGTGCTCACGATGCACACGGAAGAGGAATACCTCGTTCCGCTGCTCGAGGCGGGCGCGGCGGGGTACCTTGTGAAAAGCGTGGCGGATCGCGAGCTCATAGCGGCTGTGCGCTCGGTGGCGCACGGCGAGACGTACGTGCAACCCGCCGCTGCCCGCATTCTGGCGCGCGAGCTCACGAAGAAGGACGCCGCCGAGCCGACTCGCCAGCGATACGAACAACTGACGCCGCGTGAGCGCGACGTGCTCCGGCTCATCGCCCAGGGGTATTCGGCTCCCGAGATCGGGGCGCAGTTGGGCATCAGCCCGAAGACAGTGGACACGTACAAGCAGCGGATCGAGGAGAAGCTCGGACTCGCCCACCGCTCCGATTATGTGCAGTTCGCGTTCAAGCTCGGGCTGCTCGGCAAAAGTTAGGCGTGAGTTAGGCAGCTCCCAGACCCGTCATGCCGCTCACCGCCAACCGGACTGTCACGGCCGCACTCTGGATCGCGCTCGTCGCCGCCACGGCGGGCGCCGGCATGCTGCTGCCCTGGACGTGGCGCGGCGCGGCTTCGCCGAACGGAATGCCGCTGCTGGGCGCCGCGCTCTTCCTGTGCGCAGCCGGTGCGGTAGCCTATGCGCTCGTTTCCACCCACACCGTGGACCGGCGCGTGCGCGCGCTGCAGGACGCGGAGCACGACCTCCGCACGTCCGAAGCGAAGTTCGCGGGCATCCTCGACATCGCCGCCGACGCGATCATCACCGTCGACGATGCCCAACGCATCCTGATTTTCAATAGCGGTGCCGAGCAGATCTTCGGCTATCCGCGCAGCGAGATGATCGGCCAACCGCTGGATCGACTCATCCCGGAGCGGTTCCGTGCCGCGCACGCGGGCCATATGCGGCGCTTCGGTGTCGGGACACAGACCTCGCGCCGCATGGGCGAGCGCCGTGAGATCTTCGGCCTTCGTCGTGGCGACATTGAGTTTCCCGCCGAGGCATCGATCTCGCGGTTTGCGACGCCGACGGGCATGCTGTTCACGGTCGTTCTCCGCGACATCACGGAACGCAAACGCGTCGAACACGAGCAGCGCTTTCTCGCGACCCTCGGCGAAGAGTTGGCCCGATCGTTGGACTTCGACGCCACAGCGCAGCTGGCGGCAAATGTGGCGATACCCGTGCTTGCCGATGCCTGCCTGCTCGACCTGGTCGACGGAGACGAGATCAGGCGCCGCATCGTGAGCGAAGGCGGGCCGGAGCGCCTTCGCGCATCGTTGGACGCGCTGGGGGCCGCCGGTCCCGTCGGGCATGACTCGCCATCGCGTGTGATCGACGTTCTGCGCACCCGGCGTGCCGAGCTCGTCGTGACCGTCACGGACGAGTGGCTCGAGGCCCACACCGACGATGCGCCTAACGTTGTCGACGCCTGGCGGGCGATCCAAGCACGTTCGTTGATGATTCTACCGGTAGTCACGCGCGAGCACTTGCTCGGATCGCTCACCCTGATCGCGGTGGGCCCGCGCCGCGAATACGACGCGTCCGACCTCGCCTTCGCCGAGGAGATTGTACGACGATTGGCGCTCGCGCTGGACAATGCGCGTCTCTACAATGCGGCACGCACCGCGACACGGGCCCGCGACGAGGTGCTCGGCATCGTGTCGCACGATCTGCAGAATCCGATCGCAGCAATCGCGATGGGTGCGAGCGTCCTGCGCGATCAGCCGCCGGAAGACCTGGAAGGCCGGCGCCAACTCTTACAAATGATCACGGAATCGACCGAATGGATGCAGCGCTTGATACGCGACCTCCTCGATGTCTCGGCGATCGAGGCAGGTCGGCTGTCAATCGAGCGGAAGGCTGAAGCGCCAGCGCCGATCGTGGCGTCCGCGACGCGGATGCTCGCCAGCCGGCTCGCAGAGCGCTCGATCGAACTCGGGGTCTCGGTGCCCGACGATCTCCCGTTCGTCGACGTGGATGCCACGCGCATCGAGCAGGTACTGGTGAATCTGCTCGGCAACGCGGTCAAGTTCACGATGCCGGGAGGTCGCATCACGATTCGGGCGGCGACGAATGCCGGGGACCTCGAGATGTCCGTGGCCGATTCCGGCATCGGCATTGCACTGGACGAACAAGCGCACGTGTTCGAGCGCTACTGGCGGGCGCACCACGCCGTGCGGCGCCACGGCGCAGGTCTCGGATTGGCTATCTCGAAGGGCATCATCGATGCGCACGGCGGTCGCATCTGGCTCACGAGCACGCCGGGGCAGGGGAGCACCTTCACGTTCACGCTTCCGCTCGCCACGGCATCCGCCATCAGGTCGCGCTGACGCGCGATCAGTGCGCCATCGTCGCGTATTGGCGCGGCGTGCCCACCTGAATCAATCCCACTGCGCCCTTCTCGGCGTCGGCGAAGCTGTGCGTCACGAACGCATAGATGCCTTCGCCGCTCTCGTTAGGCTTGAACGTCGTCTCGAACACGGCGCCGCCGCCGGCCGGAACGGGATACGTCTGGATGCCCTCGAGCGCGTGGGAAGGGTTGCCATCCGGGTACACGCGATCGAATAGCGCGCCCACGACGTGGAAGTCGCTGTCGAGGTTCGGCCCGGCGTTCACGACGAAGAAGCGCACGCGGTCGCCGACGCTCACCCTGAGCGGATTGGCTTTGTACTGGAATGCGCGTCCGTTGAACACCACGTAGGTCGGCTGCTTGTTCTGCGC
>JAICLH010000200.1 GCA_025927495.1 Gemmatimonadaceae bacterium | reverse complement strand
CGCGCGATCCGGCACTCTCCACCCAGAGACAACTGATGTCCTTCCACGCCCTCAGGCGGCGTCGCCGCCGCTTCCCCCAGCGCAGCGCTTCCCCAAGCGAGCGACAGCGAGCGCTTTCCTCTTCCCTTTTTCACTTGACTCTCTCCCGCCCACACACCGATGCTTGATCAACCGAACTCGTGAGGGTCGTATGCCTCCGATCGTCCGGCACGAGCACGTCACGCATGACAGTTCCGCCGCGGCCCTGAGTCGCGAGCTTCTTACACAGACCGCAGCCGAGTCCACGTCGCGCACGCAACTGTGGACGTCGTTTCTCGCGGCAACCAAGCTCGCTCGCGTGGCTGAAGTCGGAGTGTGGAAGGGAGACTTCGCGGCGGCGATGCTCGCCGAGTGCCCGGCCATCGACACGTACCTGATGATCGATCCCTGGCGCCACCTCGAGGGGTGGAACAAGCCCGCCAACGTGTCGACTGACACCTTCGAGGCGATTCGCGCCGAGGCGATGGCGAAAACCGAATTCGCCGCGCCGCGGCGGAAGGTGCTGCGGGGGACGACGCTCGACGTGGTCGATGCGATCGACGATGGCTCGTTGGACTTCGCCTACATCGACGGCGATCACACGCTGCGCGGCATCGTCACCGATCTCGTCGCGATGCGGCCCAAGATCCGTGCCGGCGGATGCCTCGCGGGAGATGATTTCTGCCCCAATGTCTGGCAGCACGGCGCGGAGTACGAGCCGACGCTGGTCTTCCCGGTCGCGGTCGACGTGGCCTTGGCGATGCGCGCGACGATCTACGCGCTGCCGTTCAACCAGTTTCTGATCGTGCTGCCTAACGAAGGCGATGCCGGCCCGGGGGCATTCATCGACCTGGTGGGCGCCTATCCGTCACTCGATCTTTCGGCACAGGTGCGCCCGCCGCGTCCGGGACTCGGCCAGCGGGTGCGGGATGCACTGTCGGCCGTGCGCGGCGGCGCGCGACCGCACGCCTAACTGGTGTGGGCCGGCTCGCTCGACGGCGGCACGAGGCCTTTCATGCGCAGATACACGACGATGTTGCCGTAGTGCTCCCACGTGTGCCAGAGATTCCAGTTCAACATGCCGAACCGCGTGCGGTTCTGGTCTTTGAGCATCTCGGTGCCCGTCGAATCCGTCAGCGCCGCGTACGCGCCGTCGCAATAGGCGAACGCCGCCTTGAGCGCCGTCACCAAGTCGCTCTTCTTCGACAACGAATTTTCGATCTGCCGGTAGGCACCCGTTCGCACTTCGCCCCTCACGGGTGAGCAGAGGTTGTACTGATCGTCGGCGACGTGCGCCACTTGCTGGCCGAACGTGCGCACGTCCGGCGACGGTTTGAAGCCGTAATCGGCCTCGGGCATCTTCTCCGCGGCTCGAACGAAATAATCGCGGATAGTCTTGTAATCCGACTGCAGGCCCGCGCTGAGCGGGTTGGCTTGTGCTGCGCAGACGTTCGTGCCGCCCGCGATGACAGCGAGCAGTGCGAGTACGGTCAGCCGTATCATGATGAAGGCTCCGTTGCGTAGTGCGACATATCTCTCGCGCTGAGCTTTTTGGGCCACCGATTTGGTGATGGCCACCGCGCAGAGAACTCAAAACGGCCGTTCACAAAAAAGTTCGCCGTGACCGCCTGTGTCCAGGTTTGTCCGCTTATCAAATTCGTGTCACTTACCCAAGCGGAGAGGCCGTTAAGGCGCACCCGACCGGATAGCCGCCCGCGGTCCCCTCGGTGAGGTCGGTCGGCCATAGCCGCCCGTGGGCCGTTCCCTCAAATGAGGGTTCGGCCCTTGTTTTTCGTCTCACTTCGGCCCGATGCCTCGTTGTAAGCCATTCGTCCGGCGCGTAATCTTTATACGATGTAATGTGTCCGCTGACCCGTCGACATTTGACCCATGGCTGACCCAACTCGCACACCCGTCATCATTAGCGCCGTTCGCACCCCGATCGGCAAATTCCTCGGCGCCCTCACGCCCGTCACGGCCCCGTCCCTGGGTGCCATCGCGATCAAAGCCGCGGTCGCCCGCTCACAGGTCCCACTCGATGACATCGAGGAAGTCATCATGGGCAACGTGATTCAGGGCGGCGAAGGGCAGGCACCCGCTCGGCAGGCGGCCATCCACGCAGGCATCCCCGGTCTGGTCCCAGCGCTCACGATCAACAAGGTGTGCGGCTCCGGGCTCAAAGCCGTGATGCTCGCCGCCCAGTCTATCAAGGCCGGTGACCAGCAGGTGGTCGTCGCGGGGGGACAGGAGTCGATGTCGAACGCGCCGTTCTACGTGTACGGCATGCGCGGCGGCGTCAAGTTCGGCGACCAGCAGCTGGTCGACGGACTCATAAAGGATGGGCTCTGGTGCTCGTTCTGCGACGTCCACATGGGCGGGCACGCCGAGTACACGGCGAAAAAAGCGGGCATCACGCGGAAGATGCAGGACGAGTTCGCGCTGGCGTCGCACCAGAAGGCTGTGGCCGCGATCGACGCGGGCAAGTTCGACGCCGAGATCGTCCCGGTGGAGATCGCCGGCAAGAAAGGTCCGACCAGCGTGTGTGTGGACGAGGGCCCGCGGCGCGACACGTCGCTCGAGCAGTTAGGGAAGCTGCGCCCCGCGTTCCCGAACGACGCGCCCAAGGACATCCCGCCTAACGAACTGAGCGTCACCGCCGGCAACGCCCCCGGCCTCAACGACGGCGCGTCGGCGTTGGTCGTGACGTCCGAGGCGTACGCCACCGCCCACGGGCTCCCGATCATGGCGCGGATCACCGGCTACGCGACCGGCGGCGGCGAGCCGCGCGACCTCTTCTTCGCGCCGATCGTGGCCGTCAACAACCTCATGCAGCGCACCGGCGCCGCCATCGGCGATTACGATCTCATCGAAGCCAACGAGGCGTTCGCCGCGCAGGCGCTGGCCGACGGACAGGCGCTGCGGTGGGATTGGGACCGCGTGAACGTGAACGGCGGCGCGATTGCGTTAGGCCACCCGATCGGCGCGTCCGGCGCGCGGATCCTCACCACGCTGCTGTACGCGATGCGCGATCGCGACGCGCACACCGGCATGGCCACCCTGTGCCTCGGCGGCGGCAACGCTGTCGCGCTGAGCGTTGAGCGCGTGAACTGATGGGACAGACCGCGGTTCTCGCGTCGCGCGATCGCCGCATCACGGTCGCCGGGATCATCGGCTTCGCGGCGGCGCTCACCGCCGCGTCGCAGGTGGCGATCCCGGTGCCGGGCACGAGCGTCCCGATGACGCTGCAGCCGCTGGCGGTGGTGCTGGCCGGCATCTGCCTCGGGCCGGCCGCCGGCGCGGCGAGCATGGTGCTCTATCTCGCGGCCGGCGCCGCCGGGCTCCCGGTGTTCGCACCCGAAGGGTTGCCGGGCGTCGCGAGGCTGCTCGGACCGACGGGCGGTTATCTGGTCGCCTATCCGTTAGGCGCGTACGCCGCGGGGTGGATCGTTAGGCACGGTCCGCGGCAGTTCGCGTGGCGCGCGCTCGCCGCGGCGTCCGGCATCGCGCTCATCCATCTGGGCGGCGTCGCCCAGTTGGCTGTCCTCACGGGGAGCCTGACGCGGGCCTTCGTCCTCGGGTCGGCGCCATTCCTCGGCATGGACGCGGTGAAGGCCGTGCTCGCCGCGCTCTACTCGCCCCGTTCCTCCGATCGCGCGCCCGCTTGACGGCGCGCGATTTCTTTTATCGGCCTTCGGGATCGCTCCGCGCACCGTGGCAGTGGACCGGTTTCCTACTCGTTGCGCTGTCGGTCGGCCTGCTGACGGCAGGATTGACGGCGCCCTTCGCGCTGCGCGTCCTGTCGCCCCTCGCGCTGAGCTTCTGGACGCTGCTCGTGGGACTGGTGGTCGCCCACGTCGTGATGGTGCGCTTCGTGGATCACGGGACGTGGGGGCCGATCGGCCTCTCGCGCCGGTCGGCCACACCGGCGCGCCTCGCCGTGGGCTTCGCCGCCGGATCGTTAGGCATCCTGATGCCGACCGGCGTGCTGCTGGCCGTGCATTGGATGCGCGGCGAGCCGGCTGCCGCCCGCTATTCGTGGGGACACTACGCCGCCTCGTTGGCCGCGCTATTCCTGCCGCAGTCGCTGGGCGAGGAACTGCTCTCGCGCGGTTATCTCTTCGCGCGGGCCCGCGAGGCCATTGGCTGGCCGGCGGCGCTCGCGATCACGAGCGTCGGATTCGGCCTCTTGCACTACGCCAATCCCGGCGCGACGCCGCGGGCTATCGGCATCGTGATCATCGCGGGCTTTTTTCTGGGCGGCATTCTGCTCCTCACCCGCAGCCTGTACGCCGCCTGGATGGCGCACTTCGCGTGGAACTGGTCCATGGCCGCGCTGCTACATGCCACGGTGAGTGGCATGCCTGCGCTGCCGCCGGATTATCGCGTGGTGGACAGCGGACCCGCGTGGCTCACCGGCGGCGTGTGGGGACCGGAAGGCGGTGCCGCTGCCGCGCTCAGCATGGCGCTCTGTTTGACCGCACTCATCGCGTGGCACCGCCGGTCGCCGCGCGCGGCACCCTTTGAACGCATCGAGACATGAGCGAACGGATAGTGGTGGTCGGCGCGGGACAGATGGGCAACGGGATCGCGCACGTGTTCGCGGCCGCGGGACATTCCGTGACGATGATCGACGTGTCGCGCGACGCGCTCGGCCGCGGACGGGCGACGATCGAGAAGAACATGGCGCGTCAGGTGCAGAAGGGCAGCTTGGACGCCGCGGCGCGCGACGCCGCGCTCGGGCGTATCGCGCTGTCGGAGACGTTGGAGCCGGTGCGCGAGGCCGACATCGTGATCGAAGCGGCCACCGAGAACGCCGAGCTCAAGTTCCGCATCTTCGGCGACCTCGACGCCGCGGCGCCTAACGGAGCGATCCTGGCGTCCAACACGAGCTCCATCTCCATCACCGAGATCGCGGCCCGCACGGGACGGCCGGCGCAGGTGATCGGCATGCACTTCATGAACCCCGTGCCGGTGATGCAGCTGGTCGAAGTCATCCGCGGCCTCGCGACGTCCGATGAGACGACGACGCGCGTGCTCGACCTGGCCAAGCGCCTGGGCAAGACGCCCGTCGAAGTGAACGACTATCCCGGGTTCGTGAGCAACCGCGTCCTCATGCCGATGATCAATGAAGCCGTCTACTGTCTGATGGAAGGCGTGGGCAGCGCCGTCGCGATCGACACCGTCATGAAGCTCGGCATGAACCACCCCATGGGACCGCTCGCGCTCGCGGACCTCATCGGACTCGATACCTGCGTGTCGATTATCGAGGTGCTGCACCGCGGCCTCGGCGACCCCAAGTACCGGCCGTGTCCGTTGCTCCGCAAGTACGTCGCGGCCGGATGGTTGGGCCGCAAAACGGGCCGCGGCTTCTTCTCCTACTGAGACCGATTCATGTCCTGGGCCCTCATCCCACTCACCGAGGAACAGCGCGGCATCCAGCAGCTCGCGCGCGACTTCGCGCACGAGGAGATCGCCCCGCACACCGACGCGTGGGATCGCGACGCCGTATTCGATCGCGGCATCATCACCCGGTTAGGCGAGCTCGGATTCCTCGGCATGCTCATCCCCGAGGAGCTGGGCGGACTCGGCCTCGATACGTGCACGTATCTCGTGGCGCTCGAGGAGATCGCCGCCGTGGACGCGTCGGTGGCCGTCGCGATGAGCGTGCACAACTCGCTGCCCACCCAGATGATCCTGCGCTGGGGCACCGACGAACAGAAGAAGCGCTACCTCGTGCCCATGGCGCGCGGCGAATGGTTAGGCGCATTCGCGCTCTCCGAGCCCGACGCCGGGTCCGACGCCGCGTCCATGCACGCGCAGGCCGTTCGCGACGGCGACTGCTGGGTGCTGAACGGCACCAAAGCGTGGGTCTCCAGCGGCAGCCATGCCGAGGTGATCCTCGCCATGGCCCGCACCGACAAGCCCGGCGACCGGCGCGGTGCGCGCGGCATCAGCGCGTTCATCGTCACGCCCGACATGCCGGGCTTCAAGGTCGGCAAGAAAGAAGACAAGATGGGCCTGCGCGCGTCGCCAACGGTGCAGCTCGTGTTCGAGAATCTGCGCGTGCCCGCGGCCAATCTGTTAGGCGACGAAGGCTCGGGGTTCATCTACGCCATGCAGTCGCTCGACAACGGACGCCTCGGCATTTCGGCGCAGTCGATCGGCATCGCCCGCGCCGCCCTCGAGGTTTCCACGGCATATGCGGCCGAGCGGCGTCAATTTGGCAAGCCGATCAAAGAGTTCCAGGCCATTCAATTCAAGCTCGCCGACATGGCCACACGCATTACGGCGGCACGGGCGCTGCTGTATGCTGCTGCGTCGGCCAAGGACCGGGGCGAGCCCATTACCCAGTTCAGCAGCATGAGCAAGCTCATGGCGAGTGAGACCGCCATGTGGGTCACCACCCAGGCCATCCAGATCCTTGGTGGATACGGGTACGTGCGGGATTATCCCGTCGAGCGGCTGTTCCGCGACGCCAAGGTGACCGAGATCTACGAAGGGACGTCCGAGATACAGCGCATTGTGATCGCACGCGAGTTGTACGCGAATTGATGGCGCGGGCACCCTGCCCGGCGCCGTGTCACCCGCTCTCCCACTTATGACAATCACCGAAATCGCTCCCCCGTCCGGCACGCAGAGCCTGTTCGAACGACTCGCCGAGATGGGACACGAGCAGCTCGTCCTGTGCAGCGATCCGTCCGCCGGCTACCGCGGCATCATCGCGGTCCACAGCACCACGTTGGGCCCTGCGTTAGGCGGCACGCGGTTCTGGAATTACGCCTCGGATGAAGAAGCGGTCATCGATGCGGGGCGCGTCCACAAGGACGGGCCTGCGTCGGTGCCGCTGTGCGCCGCGCACGCGAAGAAGCTCGGGTATCAGCTCGGACCGGACGAACCGAAGAAGCGCCCGAGTGCGCGGAGGTGGACATGAAAGACGACTACATGAGCGGCATGAGCCGCGTGATTCTGCTGCTCGTCGTGGTGCTCTGCTGCGCACTGGTGGCGGGGACGGTCCGCGGTTTCGCGATTGACCCGGAGCGCTGCATCACCGTCTGCAACGCGCGCGTTGCGCACTACACGGCGCTCACCTGCCGGTGCAAGCGATGAACGCGCTTGCTCGG
>JAICLH010000187.1 GCA_025927495.1 Gemmatimonadaceae bacterium | reverse complement strand
CTCCATGGGCGACACCCGCGACGCGCGCAGCGCCGGCAGCGCGGCGGCGACCGCGGCGGTCAGCGTCATGGCGGCGAGCGCAATGCCGATCGACGACGGGTCGAACGTGCTCACGCCGTAGAGCAAGCCTTTGAGCAGCGGCGCCGCCGCGAGCGCGGCGGGAATGCCGATCACCGCGCCGACGATCACCAGGAGCATCGACTCGCGCAGCACCATGCGCGTCATTTCGGCCGACTGCGCGCCTAACGCCATGCGCAGCCCGAACTCGGCCGTGCGCCTGACGGTTGCGTAGGCCATCACGCCGTACAGGCCGAGCGACGCCAGGACGAGCGCGAGCGCGCCGAAAGCGCTGACGACTTTCGCCACGAGCAGCTCGGCGCTGATCGACGAGCTGATGTTCTCGGTGAGCGGGTCCACGCTCAAGATGGCCAGCGACGGATCGGCCGACTTGATCGCGCCGCGCACCGGCTCGACGAGGCGCGCGGGATCGACGCCGGGCCGGGCGCGAATCTCCATGTAGAACTGGGACGGGTAGCCCGAGACGCACGACGTGTCGGCGCCGGGTGCGCAGCCTAACTGGAGCGTGGCCATGTAGAACCGCCGCGTGCGCGGGGCGCGGACATCATGATCCTGGATGTCGCTCACGACGCCGACGATCTCGAGCGAGTTCGTGCCGACCGTGAGGCGGTGTCCAACCGCGTCTCCATTCGGGTAGTAGTAGTTGGCCATCGTCTGGTTCACGACGGCGACCTTGGGCGCGGTTTCGTTGTCGCGCACTTCGATGCCCCGACCGCGGAGCAGATGCGCGCCCGTCGTGGCGAAGTAGCCAGGTCCGACGTCGTCGTAGGCAACGACCGTATCCGAATCGGCGCGCGCGGTGAATCCTTCGGGTTCGACGCCGGTGCCCGATTCGGTGCCGCTGAAGATGCCGTTCTCGGACAGGCTTGCGGACGCCACGCCGCGGACCTGAGACGTGCGCTGGATGAGATCCCGCATGAGCGCCACCAAACGCGCGTCGGCGTAGCCGGCGCGTCCGGCTTCGACGCGCGCGATGACGAGCTGGTCGCGCGCGATGCCGACGTCGGCGTTCAGCAGCTCGATGGTGGTGCGCACGAGCAGGCCGGTCCCCACGAGCAGCAACAGCGACAGCGCGACCTGCGCGACCACCAGCAGCTTGCCGGCGGAGAAGAAGCGGCTGCCGCCGGCGCCGACGAGGTTGCGGCCCTGCGCGCGCAGCGCACTCGCGAGCTGGATGCGCGTCGCGCGGAGCGCCGGAGCAAGGCCGAACAGCAGCGCCGTGACGAACGCGACGACGATCGTGAACGCGAGGATGCGGTCATCGGGGCGCACGTCGATGGGAATGGGGCGCGGGCCTCCGCCGGCCAGCTTGAGCAGCGTCTGGCTGCCCCAGTACGCGACCAGCAAGCCTAACGCGCCGCCGATGACCGCGATGATCACGCTTTCGGTGAGCAGCTGCTGGACGAGTCGCCCGCGCCCCGCGCCTAACGCCATGCGGACGCTCATCTCGCGGCCGCGCGCAGCGGCGCGCGACAGCATGAGGTTGGCGACGTTGGCGCAGACCACGAGCAGCACCAGGCCGACGGCCGCCATGAGCGTGTACAGGAACGACGCGAGCGACGCCCGATAATACGAGAAGCCGCGCGCGCCCGATTCCACCTGGATGGGCCGCTTCTTCATCGCGCGCTCGACGCCGGACGGGTCCTTGCCGGCGTGATCGCGGAGCGTGCGCTTGTAGATCGTCGTGATCTGCGCGCGCGCCTGCTCCAGCGAAACACCGGGCTTGAGGCGGCCCATGAGCTGCAGCCAGCTGATGGTGCGATCCTTCAAGACCGGTTCGTGCGGCTCGAGCACCGGCTGCATCATGAGCGGCACCCACATGTTCGGGCGCTGGCCCACAATGTCGCCCCAGAAGTCCTTCGGCGCGACGCCGATGATGGTCATGGGTGTGCCGTTGAGCCTGATCGTCGAGCCAACGGCCGATCGATCGCCGCCGAACCGGTTTTGCCAATAGGCGTAGCTGATGACGATCACCGGATCGTCGCCGGCCGTTCTGTCTTCATCGTCCGCGAATGTGCGGCCGAGGAGCGGCGGCACGCCTAACACCTTGAAGAAATTCCCCGACACGTAGCGTGCGCTGGGATGTTCGTCGTCGGCGCCCGCGCCCGACGGAGCCGAGGCGCCCGCGTGCGGGATCGTCGCATTGAACAGGAGCACGCGCCCGTTGGCGTAGAGCCCCGAGAAGACCTGGTTCTGATCGCGAAGGTCCTCGTACACGGGATACGACGCGAGCGACGGGTTCGGCGTGCCCTGCGACATCGATCCCACGCGCTTCGGATCTCCGATCGTCACCAGCTGGTCGGGATGTGCCACGGTGAGCGGCCGCAGCATGATCGCGTCGATGAGCGTGAACATCGCCGTGTTGGCGCCGATGCCCAACGCGAGAATCGCGATCATGACGGCGACGACGCTCTTGTGATGGCGCATCGTGCGGACGGTGTACGAGGCGTCCTGCCATACGGCCGACATGCGGTTCGCCCGTCGCATGGTTCGCTCCCGTTCCCGGTCAATCGTTAGGCACTCGGACCGCACCGCGGAGGGGTCGCCGAACTGGCGCAGGGCCTCCGCGCGCGCCGCGGCGGGATCGAGACCCGCCGCGACGAACTTCGCGATGCGCATCGCGAGGTGGAACTCGATCTCCTCGTCCACGTCGCGCGTCACACGGTGCGGACCGGTATCGAGCCGAAAGTGTCGGTCCTGCTTCATGGCTTCACGATGTATGCTCTCCCATCGCCACGCAAGGGGAGGCGGCCGCGCCGGTCAACTGTCGCGCAGCGCCTCCAGGGGCGACACGCGGGCCGCGCGCATCGCCGGCACGACGGCGGCCAGCGCCGCCGTCAGCGCCATCGCGGCGAGCGCGATGACGATCGACGACACGTCGAACGCGCGTACGCCCCACAGGCGCTGCTTGAGCAGCGGCGCCGCGGCGAGTGCGGCCGGAATGCCCACGAGGGCGCCCACCACGACGAGCAGCATCGATTCGCGAAGCACCATGCGCGTCATGTCGCCCGCTCGCGCGCCCAAGGCCATGCGGAGACCGAATTCGGCGGTCCGCCTAACGGTCGCGTACGCCATCACACCGTAGAGCCCGAGCGACGCCAGCACCAGCGCCAGGATGCCGAACCCGCTCACCACGCGCGCGACCAGGACATCCGTGCCGATCGATGCGTCGATGAGCGCATCCAGCGGCTTGACGCTCAGCACCGGCGACGATGGGTCGGCGGCTTTGAGCGCACGCCGAATGGGCTCGACGAGCCGTGCCGGGTCGACGCCGGGGCGCGCGCGCATCTCGAGATTGAACTGGGACGGCAGTTGCGATGTGCAATTTTTCTGGGCGGGCGTACATCCGAGTTGCAGTGTCGCGAGGTAAAACCGCCGCGTCGGCGGCGCGTGCAGATCCTGCTCCTCGATGTCGCGGACGACGCCGACGATCTCGTACGTCCGGCCGGCGAGCGTGATGTGGTGCCCGAGGACGTCGCCGCGCGGATAGTAGTACGTGGCCATCGTCTGGTTGACGACGGCCACTTGCGGAGCGGTCTCGTGGTCCCGCGGTTCGATACCGCGGCCGCGGAGGATGTGCGCACCAGTCGTCGCGAAGTACCCCGGACCCACATCGTCGTACGCCACGAGTGTATCGGAATCGACGCGCGCGGTGAAGCCCTCGATGTGGATCAAGTCCTCCGACTCGGTGCCGCTCAGGATGCCGTTCTCCGACAGGCTGGCCGACGCCACGCCGGGCACCTGCGCCGCGCGCTGCATGAGGTCGCGCATGAATGCCGTTAGGCGCGCACCGGCGTAGCCGGCCTGGCCGGGCGCCACCCGCGCCAGGATCAGCTGATCGCGCGCGATGCCGACGTCTCTCGAGCGGAGCTCGACCGTGCTGCGCACGAGAAGGCCGGTCGCGACGAGCAGCACGACGGACAGCGCGACCTGCGCGATGACGAGCACCTTGGCGGGCGAGAACAGGCGCGACCCCGCGGCGCCCACGAGACTGCGCCCCTGCGACCGCAGCGCGATCGCGAGCTGCACGCGCGTGGCGCGCAGGGCCGGCGCCAGGCCGAAGAGCACGGCGGTGACTAACGAGACGACGGCGACGAACGCCAGAACCCGCCCATCGGGCCGCACGTCGAGCGGGATCGGCCGCGGTCCGCCGCTCGCCAGCCGGAGCAGCCCCACGCTGCCCCAGTACGCGACCAGCAGGCCCAACGCGCCGCCGATGAGGGCGAGGATGATGCTCTCGGTGAGCAATTGCTGGACGAGCCGCCACCGGCCGGCGCCTAACGCCATGCGGACGCTCATCTCGCGCCCGCGCGCCGCGGCGCGCGACAACATCAGGTTGGCCACGTTGGCGCACACGATGAGCAGGACCAATCCGACGGCAGCCATCAGCGTGTAGAGCGATGACGCGAACGCGTTCCGCAAGTTCGAAAATCCGCGTGCGCCGGATTCCACCTGTACCGGGTTGTGCCGGATTCCCCGCTCGATATCGCTCAGAGACGTGCCCGCGTGTTCGACGAGCGCGCGCTTGTAGATGGTCGTGATCTGCGCGCGCGCCTGGTCCAACGATACGCCGGGCGCGAGGCGCCCCATGAGCATGAGCCAGCTGATGGTGCGGTCCCGGAGGACGTCCTGATGCGGATCCAGCACCGGCTGCATCATGAGCGGCAGCCACATGTCCGGCCGTTGTCCGACGACATCTCCGGTGAAATCCTGCGGCGCGACGCCGATGATCGTCATCGGCACATCGTTGAGCGTAATGGTCGACCCGATGGCCGATTGTTGGCCGCCGAAGCGCCGCTGCCAATACGAGTAGCCGATCACCACGACCGGGTCGTCGCCGGGATGCGTGTCTTCGTCTTGGGCGAACGTGCGGCCGGCCAGTGCGCGCACGCCTAACACCTTGAAGAAATTCCCTGAGACGTAGCGCGCCGACGGGTGCTCGGCGTCTGCGCCCGTCGCGCCCGCCGCGACTGCGCCGCGGGCGGCGCCCGGCTGGGGCGCCGTCATGTTGAGCAGCGCCGCGCCGCCGCTCGCGTACAGTCCCGAAAATACCGTGTTCTGGTCGCGGAGATCCTCGTACACCGGAACGGAGGCGAGGTTCGGATTCGGCGCGCCCTGAAAATGCGAGTTAGGCAAACGCGGGTCGCCGATGCTCGCGAGCCGTTCGGGCTGCGCCACCGGTAGCGGGCGGAGCACGAGCGCATCGATGAGCGTGAACATCGCGGTGTTGGCGCCGATGCCGAACGCGAGGATCAGGAGCATCACCGCCACCACCGTCCGGTGCTGGCGCATCGAGCGGAAGGCGTACGAGGCGTCCTGCCACAAATCGGACATCCGGTTGGCACGTCGCATGACCCGCTCCCGTTCCCGGTCAATCGTTAGGCACTCGGCGCGGACGGCCGAGGCGTCGCCGAACTGGCGGAGCGCCGTCGCGCGCGCGGCGGCAGGGTCCAGCCCCGCCGCGACGAGCTTCGCAATGCGCATCGCGAGATGAAACTCGATCTCGTCGTCGACGTCGCGGGTCACCCGGTTGGGACCCGTGTCGATGCGGAACCGCCGGTCCGGCGTCATGGATGCACGATGCACGCTCTCCCATCGCCACACAAGGGGAGCTGACGAACGTACGCGACTCCTCCCCATCCATTCGACACGCGCGCATCCTATGTAGATGCCGCTGATCCGACTCGCCACCCCCGAAGATGGCGACGCCTTCGCCGAGATCTACCGGCCCGCCGTGGTCGGTAGCCCGATCTCCTTCGAGATCGAGCCGCCGGACGGCGCCGAGATGGCGCGGCGCGTAACGGGCGTGATTGCGCGATTCCCTTGGTTGGTGTTCGAGGACGACGGCTTGGCGCGGGGCTACGCCTACGCCGGAACCCACCGCGCCCGTCCCGCCTACCAATGGTCCGCCGAGGTCTCGGCGTATGTGCACGAGACGATGCGTCGGCGCGGCGTGGCACGCGCGCTCTATACGTCGCTGTTCGCGATGCTGCGCGCGCTCGGATACTGCAACGCATACGCGGGGATCACGCTGCCCAATGCCGCGAGCGTCGGACTGCACGAGTCGCTGGGCTTCCGTCCCGTGGGCGTCTTCCACGACGTGGGCTACAAGCTCGGTCGGTGGCACGACGTCGGGTGGTGGGAACGGCCCCTCGGCGAGCGCGTCGCGCATCCGCATCCGCCGCGCGGAATCGACGATCTCATCGGCACTGAGGCATACGATGCGGCGCTCGCGGACGGACGCCGTTCATTTCACGCGTAGTGAAGCGCGCGTGGCTTCTTCGAGAAGAACGTGGACAGCATTGCACGCCGCACTCGCGTAGAGATCTTACGGACCATGACAGCTCACAAGAAAGCACGCTCACTGTTGTTCGCGGGCGCCGTGCTCGGCGCGGCGGCGGCGCTGGCCGCATGCGGGCGATTTCGCGACACGTCGACGCAGACGGCGGGCACCGACCGCGTCGTCTGCGTCTCCAAGCAGATCAACGAGTTCATGTACGCGATCGGCGCGGAGCAGCATCTCGTGGCGGTGGACCTCACGTCCATCTATCCGCCGCCGATCGAGAAGCTGCCCACGGTGGGTTATCATCGCGCGCTGAGTGCGGAGGGCATCATCTCGATGCGGCCGACACTCTTCCTGACCGACGGCAACGTCGGGCCGAGCGCGGTGCTCGATCAGCTGAAGAAGGTGGGCATTCCGATCGACATCATGCTCCCGGGCAACACGCTCGACAGTGCGCAGCTGCTGCTGACCCGGTTAGGCGACAAGTTCGGCCGGCGGCCAGCCGCGGACAGCGTCCTCGCGCAGTGGAAAGCCGGGATGCAGGACGTGTGGAAGGACACGGCGCAGTACATGGGGAAGCCGAAGCCGCGCGTGCTGATCATCCACTTCGGGCAGATCGCGAACAACTATCTGGCAGTCAAGGGCGGCGGTCCAGCCGACGACATGATGCGTTGGGCGGGCGGCGTGAACGCGGTGGATTCGGTGGGCGGCATGGAGCGATTGACGCCCGAGCTGATTGCGCGCATCGCGCCCGACATCATCGTGGCGACGGATCTTGGATTCGACCGGTACGGGAGCGCCAAGGCATTTGCGGCGATGCCGGGCATCTCGCTGACTCCGGCAGGGAAGGCACTGCGGATCTACCGCATCACGGAAACCGAGCTGCTGTATTTCGGGCCGCGCACGCCGGCAACCGTGCGGAAGCTTCGCGCGATGTTTCATCAGTCGTGAGAACGTGACGCACCTTTCGTATCGTCAGACGTACCTGCTGCTCGCCGCGCTGCTCGTCGTCCTGCTCGTCGCATCCGCCGGGATCGGCGCGTTCTCGTTCACACCCGCCGAGATGGTGCGGCATCTCGGCGTGGCCGTGGGATGGTTGCCGGCGACGAGCGCGGACGCGCTGAGCCGGAACGTGTTCCTCGACCTCCGGCTGCCGCGGGTGCTGCTGGCGGGGCTCACCGGCGCTGTGTTAGGCGTGTCGGGAACGCTGATGCAGGGCCTGTTCCGGAACCCGATCGTCGAGCCCG
>JAICLH010000123.1 GCA_025927495.1 Gemmatimonadaceae bacterium | reverse complement strand
GGTCGCGGCCTTGGTCTTGTCCGTGTCGTTGCGGAAATTCATTACCTCCGCGACCAGGCGCGCGGCGTTGTCGGAGTCCGCCGCGGTCGCTGTCGCCGGGAGGCCTAACCGGCCGAGGAACCGGCGCGCTGCCTTCACGGCCGCGCCGTTCGCCGTGTCGGCGACCGCGACGCCGTGCGTCGGGGGTGCCGTGAGGTCGTTGAAGATGCGCGGCGAGCTCACGATCCTGGCCTGCTCCGGATGGGCTAACGGCACGCGAATGACTTCGATGCGGAACAGCGCCGTGTTCGGGTCGGTGATGTCGCCGCCCTCGCAGCCGGCCATCTCGCTCGTCGACCGCACGCGCGCCAGGCCGGACACGTACACGTAGATCACGCTCTTGTCGTTCGGGTCCTGGACGAGCGTGTGCGTGTGCGAGCCGCGGCAGGTCTGCACGTCGGCTACTTGCTTGGGCGCCTTCGGGTTCGAGATGTCGAATATGCGGACGCCGATCATCCGCTCCTTGCTCACGGTGTCCTGAATGCCTTGCGTACCGCAGTCGAGGCGGCTGCCGGTGTTCTCCGCCGACACGAAGAGCAGGTGCCCGTACACGGACACGTCGCCTTGCTCGGTGAAGCAGACGACGTGGTCGGTGAGGACGGGTTTGGTCGGATTCGAGACGTCCCAGATCTGGAAGCCGCTGAAGTTGCCTTGATAGACGTAGTGGCCGCCGAACGCGAGGTCGGAGTTGGCGTACGTTAGGCCGCCGGGATCGTTGGGGTGGAAGTCATCCGGCTTGGTGACGTGTGCTACGAGCTCGAGGCCCTTGGCGGCTTGGCCGGCATCATAGAGACCGGCCTTCAAGTGCGCGCGCGGGTCGTTCGTGTCGGATTGGGCCCGCGCGGAAGGGGGAACGACGGCGGCCGCGATGCCTAACGCGGCGCAGAGGACGAGAGGCGACCGGAGCGAAGCGATACGACGTGTCATTGGGTTGGGCTCGGAGTGAGCGTTTTCAGGATGGCTTGCATCCGCCCGATCTCGGCGCGCTGTCCCGCGTCGACATCCGTGGCGAACGAGAACAACTCGGGCTGCTGACCCGAGCCGGGCGTGTGGAAGAGTGTGGCCACCATGTCGAGCGCGCCCTGGTGGTGCCGGATCATCCCGGTGAGATAGAGGTGATCGAACGCGGAGCCGTGCGCCGCGTCGAGCGCGCGCATCTGGTCAGGCGTGAGCATGCCGGGCATCATGTGCGCGCTCATGTCCATCCCCGGCATGTTCATACCAGCCATGCCGCTGGTGTCGTTGGACGCGGGCGTGTGCCCCGGCATCATGCCGAGCGGATCGGGCGCGTCGAGGTGACGCGCGAGGAGCCACTGCTGCATCATCTTGATTTCGTCGCGCTGCGACAGCGCGATGCGCTTGCATAGCGTGGCGACGTCGGCGCGTGCCCCGTGCGTCGGGGCCCAATCGGACATGATCACGGCCTGGGCATGGTGGTAGATCATGCCCTGGACGAACTCGACGTCGGCTTTCGTGAAATCGTGCGCCGGCCCTGAAGCGGCCTGTGCGGGAAGGCGCGCACTGATCAGGCTGGCGGACGCCAATGCGACGGCCAGCCGCGGTGCGGCTGCGAGACGGCTCGAGAGTGACATGGCAGTCATGGGTTGTGCGGACGGGCTCGCTTGATTACAGCCCCCCGCGGACTGTACGGACAACGCAATATGGGCGTTGTGCACGAAAATGTGTCGATGAACCGCAGGTGCGGCGTGTGTCGGGCTCCAGCACTCGGCGCCGGCTGGGCACCTCGTTGGGGCCGCATCACGTAGTTTTTGCCTACAAAGTAGGCAAAAACTACGTGATGCTACGCTCGGGCCAACGAAGTTCGTGGCGGTCGATCAGGACTTGGTTGTCTCCAGTCCCTTCACCACGCCCTCGAGCAACTGCACGCGCTTCGTGTCGCCCGCGCCCTGCTCGTCGTGCGACAGCTCGGTCGCGAGCTTTTTCAGCGTTGCCGTGCGTTTGGCGCCGCCCGCCGACTGGGCCGACTCGAGCTCGCCCTCGATTGCCGTTAGGCGGTCGGCCGAAAGGCCGTTGTCGCGCTTGAGCTGATCGACGTACGCGCGGGCGACCGGGAACGCCGCGGGCCACACGATCTTCGGTTGATCCTGCGGATTCAGGATGTCGAAGTGCACCAGCTTTGCCGCGTCGATCTCGTTCTGCGTGAGGTCCGCGGTGGGCGTGAGCTCGAACACGTCGAGCCCGCGTGCGATCTCGGACCCGTAGATGTGGCCGTTGTAGTAGTAGCCGCCCCAGTAGCCGCCGATCACGAGCTTGATCGGATCGATCGGGCCGCGGTCGAAGTACGCGATTTCCTTCACGTGCGCCGGATCCGTGAAGTCGAACACCGAGATACCGCCCTGATACCAGCCCTGCACCATGATGTCGCGTCCCGGCACGGGCACCAGGTTGCCATTGTGCGCGACACAGTTTTCCGCATCCGTCTGCGCAGCCGGCATCTTGAAGTAGCCGGCGTGCGTCATCGTGTTGCCGGTGAGCGTGAATACGGCGTCGGCGCCCCAGTCGATCGGATCGGTCGCGCGACACTTGGGCGCGACACCGCCGCCCCATTCGTCGGTGAAGAGCACCTTGGTGGCGTCGTTGCTGAACGTGGCCGAGTGGAAGAAGGAGAAATTGGAGTCGGCCTTGGCGTCCACGCGCACCGGGTGCGCGGGATCTTTGATGTTGAGCAGTATGCCGTAGCCGGAGCACGCGCCGGCGCCGAAGCCCGATGATGGATACACCGTAATATCGTGGCACTGCGACGGTCCGCGGTTCCCGCCCGACAAGCTCGGGAAGTTGATGCCTAACGTATGCAGCGAATCGATCAGTCCTCTGGACCGCGTCGTGTCGCTCTCGTAAATCAACTCCGCGATCAGGTGCGTCGCCTTGTCCGAATCGGCTGCCGTCGCCGTGCGCGGCATGCCGATGGCATCGAGGAAGCCACGCGCCTGCACGAGCGCCGCACCGTTGGCCGTGTCCGCGACCGCGGCGCCGTGGGTCGGGGTGTGTGCGAGGTCGTTGAAGATGCGCGGCGAGCTCACGATCTTCGCCTGCTCGGGATGTGCTAACGGAACGCGAATCACCTCGATGCGGAAGAGCGCCGTGTTCGGGTCGGTGATGTCGCCGGCTGAGCAGCCCGCCATCTCGCTCGACGGCCGCACCTGCGCCAAGCCGGACACATACACATACACGACGCTCTTGTCGTTCGGATCCTGGACGAGCGTGTGCGTGTGTGAGCCGCGGCACGTCTGCACGTCCGCGACCTGCTTTGGGTGTTTAATGTCCGAGATGTCGAAGATGCGGATGCCGACCATCCGCTCCTTGCTCACGCTGTCCGGGATGCCTTGCGTGCCGCAGTCCAGCCGGCTCCCTCCATTCTCTGCCGACACGAACAGGAGATGGCCGTACACCGAGGGGTCGCCCTGCTCGGTGAAGCAGACGACGTGGTCGGCAAGGACGGGCTTCGCGGGATTGCTGACGTCCCAGACCTGGAAGCCGCTGAAATTGCCCTGGTAGACGTAGTGGCCGCCGAACGCGAGGTCGGAGTTGGCGTACGTTAGGCCGCCGGGATCATTGGGGTGGAAGTCATCCGTCTTCTTGACGGTGGCGACCAACTTGAGACCTTTGGCGGCTTCGCCGGCATCGTAGAGGCCGGGCCTCAAGTGCGCGCGCGGATCGGTCGTATCGGATTGCGCGCGCGACGCCGCGGGCAGGGCGGCGCCGAGGATGCCTAACGCGGCGCACAGGAGCAGGGACGAGCGAAACGGTGCGGGACGAGGGGTCATTGGTCTGTAGCTCGCAGTGATTGGGTGCAGGGTCCGGCAGTGTCCGGTGAACGCGTCGCGTGCTCTCAGCCCCGTGCGCTCGCGAGTCCTTTTACCACGGCCTCGAGCAGTTGCACGCGCTTGGTGTCGTTCGCGCCCTGCTCGTCGTGCGACAGGTCCGTGGCCAGCTTCTCGAGCAACGAGCTGCGCTTGGCGCCGCTCGCCGACCGCGCCGACTGGAGCGTGCTCCCGATTGCCGAGAGCCGGTCGGCCGGAAGGCCGTTGTCGCGCTTGAGTTGATCGACGTACGCGAGGGCCACCGGGAACGCCGCGGGCCAGACGATCTTCGGTTGGTCCTGCGGATTCAGCGTCTCGTAATGGACGAGCTTCGCCGCATCGATCTCGTTCTGCGTCAGGTCTGCCGTCGGCGTCAGCTTGAACACGTCGAGGCCGCGCGCGATCTCGGAGCCGTAGATGTAGCCGTTGTAGTAGTAGCCGCACCAGAAGCCGCCTAACACAAGCTTCGTCGCGTCGATGGGGCCCCGGTCGAAGTAGGCGATCTCCTTGGGATGCGCGGGATCGGTGAAGTCGAACACCGACAGACCGCCCTGATACCATCCCTGCACCAGGATGTCGCGCCCCGGCACCGGCACGAGATTCCCGTTGTGGGCGACGCAGTTCTCTTGATCGGTCTGCGCCGCCGGCATCTTGAAGTAGCCTTTCTGCGTGAGCGTGGTGCCGCTCAGCGTGAAGATGGCATCGGCGCCCCAATCGAGCGGGTCGGTTGAGCGGCACTTCGCAGCGACACCGCCGCCCCACTCGTCGGTGAACAGCAGCTTCGACCCATCGTTGCTGAACGTCGCCGAATGCCAGAACGAGAAATTCGAGTCCGCCACCGCCTGGACGCGCACGGGATGCGCGGGATCCTTGATGTCGAGGAGGAGTCCGTAGCCCGCGCACGCGCCGGCAGCCAGGTGCTGCGACGGATACGCCGTGATGTCGTGGCACTGCAATACGCCGCTCGTCGCCAGGCTGTCGGGGGTAACGGGGATCTCGATGCCTAACTGGTGCAACGAATCGCTCAATGCTTTGAACCGGCTGGTATCGTTCGCGTACTGGAGCTCGCCCAGGAGCTGCGCGACGCGTTCCGAATCGGCGGCGGTCGACTTGGCGGGCAAGCCGACGAACGACAGGTAGCCGCGCGCGATCTTGGTGGCGGCACCGTTCGCCGTGTCCGCGACGGCGGCGCCATGCGTCGCAGGCTTGGAGAGGTCGGCGAAGATGCGCGGCGAGCTCACGACCTTCGCTTGCTCGGGATGCGCCAAGGGGACGCGAATCACTTCAATGCGGAAGAGCGCCGTGTTCGGATCGGCGATGCTGCCGACTTCGCAGCCCGCGAGCTCCGACTTCGGCCGCACCGACGACAAGCCGGACACGTACACATAGATCACGCCGGGGTCGTTCGGATCCGGCACCACGGTGTGCGTGTGCGAGCCGCGACACGTCTGCACATCCGCGACTTGCTTGGGGTGTTTGATGTCCGAAATGTCGAAGATGCGGACGCCGATCATTCGCTCGGTGCTCACGCTGTCCTTGATGCCCTGCGTTCCGCAGTCCAGCCGGCTCCCGCCGTCCTCGGCAGACACGAAGAGCAGGTGGCCGTACACCGACACGTCACCCTGCTCGGTGAAGCAAACGAGGTGGTCCGTTAGGACGGGCTTGGCGGGATTCGAGATGTCCCATATCTGAATGCCGCTGAAGTTGCCCTGATAGAGGTAGCGGCCGCCGAAGGCGAGGTCGGAGTTCGCGTACCGAAGGCCGCCGGGATCGTTGGGGTGGAGGTCGTCCGGCTTGTTGATGTGGGAGACCAACTGCATGCCTTTGGCGGCCACGCCGGCATCGTAGAGGCCGGGCTTGAGGTGAGCCCGGGGATCAGTGGTATCGGATTGCGCGCGCGCCGACGACGGCACTGCGCCGACGGCAAATCCCAGCGCGGCGCAGAGCATGAGGGACGTGCGAAACGACGCCGAGCGATGTGTCATTGGCTTGGGCTCGCAGGAGGTGTGTGTGTGTTGGTCTACTGATTGATCCGGACGAGCGCGGACTGGAAGACCGGCGCCGGATGCGCTCGCTACTGACCGTCCGGGAATACTGGAGAATAGCAGGTCTGGCGTGCGCCCGTTAGAGCGGACAGAGGGTGTGTCCGCTCGTTCAGAGGCGGACGCCGAGCTCTTGTTGCAGGTGGCGGTGCCCAATTCCGGTGACGAGGAGGGCGCGGCTCTGCCGGTCGCGCGCGACCCATTTCCTGGCGAGTGCGAGGTTGAGGAGCGCGGCGCCGATGGCGCCGCCGATGTGCGAGCGGCGTTCGCTCCAATCGAGGCAGGCGAAGGCGAACCGGCGGCGGAGGGCGCGGGCGGCCTCGACGTCGACGCCTAACGCGGTCAGTCCCTGGGCGCCCTTTGGCGTCACGTCGTACCCGCCTCCACCGTTCGGCGTGGCGATCCAGCCGAGTTCCGTTAGGCGGTCGTGGATGGCGACGCCGAGGGCGCCGGCCATGTGGTCGTAGCAGGTGCGCGCGGCGCGGAGGTGGTCGGGCGCCTGAGGCACGAACTCGCTGCGTGGGGCGCCGGCGAGCACGCTCAGCGCCTCGAGCACGTTCGCGACTTCGGGTCCGTCGAGACTGTAGTAGCGGTGCTTGCCCTGCACCTGGAGCCTGGTCAGGTGTTCGGCCTGGAGTCTGTGGAGGTGGACGCTGGCGGTGGACGGACTCACGCCGGCGACGAGGGCGAGCTCGGTGCTCGTGCGGGCGCGGCCATCGACCAGGCAATAGAGCATGCTCGCGCGCGCGGGCTCGCCGATGGCGGCGGCGACGCGGGCGGCGTGCGCATCGGCGCGGTGGGTGACACTCATACTTTGACGATAAACGAAGTGTTGGCGCGCGGCAACCGCTAGCTTGGCGGACATGGACGACGACCATGCAGCGACCGGTCGCATGGGCCGGCGCGACGCACTCAAGACGGGGCTTGCCGCTTGGGCGGCGCTAGCGCTGACGCGGCTGCGAACCGTCCTTCCCGCCGACCGGAGCACACCCATGACCATTACGTGCGTGATCCGCTATCAGATCGATCCGTTTCAGCGCGAGGCCTTCGCGCAATACGCTGCCAACTGGGGGAAGGTGATTCCGCGCTGCGGCGGACATCTGATCGGGTACTTTCTGCCGTACGAGGGGACGAACGACGTGGCCTGGGGACTGATCGCCTTCGACAGTCTCGCGTCGTACGAGCGGTACAAGGACCGGCTCAAGACGGATCCTCAAGCGCAGGAGAATTTCACGTTCGCGCAGCAGAAGCGCTGTGTCTTGCGCGAGGAGCGCAACTTCGTGCAGGTGGTGGACGGGACGTTCGAGGTGCCGGCGGCGCGGTAGCGTTAGGCGGCGCAGGTTGTCGTTAGGACGCCCTACCCTGGTCCAACATCTGTTCCCTACTATAGTATACGCTCACAAATGGAAGAGGCCAAAGGCTCCTGCCCCATCTCGCGTGTCCGACGCCGCGCCACGACCCGCATCCACGAATTTGAATAGCGGACACGCCGGACAAAGCCGGACGAGGCAAATCGATTGGACCACGCGGGCCGATCAGCGCAATCGAAAGATGTCACAGTCGTTACACTTTAACGCTCAATGGAGGCGGATTCGCGCGATAGGCGCCGAGCGCTGGTCGGCACCGTGAACATCGGGATCGCCCGTCATCGCCAATCGCGCAGGTCCGTGCTACCGTTGTGCGATGCTCGGCCCGCTCGAGAAGCCGCGGCTCGTGTTGCGCGTCGGGGTTGCTGGCGCCATCCGGCTGCCCGAAAGCCAGCACGGCCAGCTCCACGAGATGTTCACCGATGTCTATCGCGTCCTGACGACGCGCCTGGAGGCGCTGTCGCCCGGCCTCGACTCGGCGTCCCGCCCGGACATCTGCTCGTACTATGCGGCAGGGGACGACGACGCCCCGTCACGGCCGCTCATGCGCCTCGTGTCCGGCCTCGCGGACGGCGCGGACCAGGTCGCGTTCGAGTCGCTGTTGGCGTTCGAGCGCGATGCGCGGGTGAGGCGGTCGGGTGCGGGCGCGCGCACCGACTTCGAGCTGGTCGCGATCCTGCCGTGCGACGCAGCGGCGTTCCGCGACAACAGCGAAGTCAAAAACAAAACGGCGTTCGACACGCTGCTCGCGCGATGCGCGTACACCATCGAGCTCGATGGGCACTGCGTGCCGCACCCGGCGCACCACACCGCGCCCGATCGGCGGATAACGGAGCGCCGCAACCGCGCGTTCCGCGTGCAGGCGACGGCGCTCCTCCGACATTGCGATCTTCTCATCGCCAACGCCGACCTCGAGGCCGGCGCGGGAATCGGCGGCACGCGCGAGACGATGGCGGCCGCCGTTGCGTTAGGCATACCGGTCATTTTCCTGTCCGCGGCGCCGGGTGATCGGGAGCGGCCGGTGTCCGTCATCACGCGTCCGGTGGATCTCGAGCGCACCGGCGGACCGCCGTCCACGCCGTGGGAGCGACGCGTCGGCCAGGTGGTGACCCGGATTCTGGCCGATCCGCGCACGTCGCGCGCCGGCCCGTATTCGCGCGACGACGACGGGGGCGGCGCCGCGCGTCTCGACCTCGTGGAAGCCGAGCTCCTGGATGAGTTCTTTGGCGGCGCCGAACGGCGCGCGCGAGTCCGCCCGCGCCTCTGGTCGGCCTTCGTGCGGCGCTTCCACCGCCTAACGGCGAGTGGCGCGGACGCGGTCGTCGAGCCGTTTGCCGCGTATCGCGCGCGGGCCGCGCAGTTGAGCGCGCACTACACGGGTCTCTACCGCGGCGCGTTCCTGGTCAATTACACGCTCGCGGCGCTGGCGGTGGCGCTCGCCGTCGCGACGCTGGTCTACGTGCTCCTCCTGGCGCGCCATCGCGCCCCGGCCGACCAAGGGGGCGAGGTCCTGCTGTCCATCGCGATCGTCGAGCTCATCGTGCTGATCGTGATTTTTCTCAACACGCACCGCGGAAACAGCCACCACTGGAACAGCAAAGCGGTCGACTACCGCTATCTGGCCGAGCGCTTGCGGGCCATGTACTACCTGTCGCCCATGGCGTCGCTGCGGTTGGCCCCTCCGCGCGTCGCGCGGTACGCGGCGACGGCGCTGCGACAGAGCGTGATTGATTGGGTGCTGCAAGCGGTGATTCGCCAGGCGTCCCCGGACACGGGGATGTCCGTGGTCGCGACACCGGCCTCGCCGGCGCGCTCGGCGGCGCGCGTGGCCCGGTCCGACGTGGATCGCGCGCTCGAGCAAGTCCACGACAATTGGCTGGCGACGCAGATCGAGTATCACCGGGCAACGAGCCATACCCAGTTGCGCATGCATCGGTGGATCGAGCGGTGGGTGTGGCGCTTGAACCTCAGCGTGATCATCATCGTGTCCCTGGATTTGGTGCTGATCCTGGCTCGGCTCCTAGGACTACATAGTGAATGGGTCGAGGCTGGGCACTCGTACGGTCCGGTGCTCGTGTTCTTCGCGGCGGTGCTCCCGGCGGTGGTGGCGAGCCTCAACAGCATCCGCTTCCAGTCCGAATGTCTGCGCATCGCGGAGCGGTCCGCCGTGATGGTCGAGATGCTCGAGGGATGCCGGTCCGAGTGCGAGGTGCTGCAAGCGCGCATCCGGGCTGCGCGGGCGGACACCGGGGCCGATGATCCGGGCGGGTGGACGCTCGAGGTGCTGGATTTAGGCGAAGCGTGCGCGCAGATGCTGAGCGACGAAGTGGCCGAATGGTCGGTGTTGTACTCGCGGGACTTGTTGGAAGCCTAACTGAAGTACGCCTAACGGCCGACCGGCAGGGTTCGCGTTGACAGCGGTCAGGGTGGATGACATGAAGCGAATTCTCGCGTTGGATGGCGGCGGCGTCCGCGGCATTTTCACGCTGCAGATTCTGGCCCGCATCGAGGGGCTGCTGCGGCAGGAGCGTCAGGCCCCCGACCTCGTGCTGGCCGACGTGTTCGACCTCGTCGCCGGCACGAGCACGGGCGCGATCATCGCCGCGTTCCTCGCCTTACGGAAGCCCGTGGCAGAGATCGAGCAGCTGTACATGGAGTTCGGGCCGTTCATGTTCCAGCGCGAGCCGTGGTACCGCCAGTGGAAGCGAAAATATCGCGCCGACGCGGTGGCCGACTTCTTTCGCCGGCACTTCAGCGAGGACGCGGATCACGAGCAGCCGGTGCTCATGGGGTCGCCGCGCTTGGCGATCAAGCTGCTCATCCTGATGCGCAACGCGACGACGGGCTCGCCGTGGCCGGTGACGAATCATCCCGACGCGCATTACAACGACCGCTCGCACGCGGACTGCAACCTGAACGTTCCGCTCTGGAAGCTCTTGCGCGCGAGCACGGCGGCGCCGACGTACTTCGCGCCGGAGCGCGTCGACTTCGGCCGGCACAAATTCCTGTTCGTCGACGGCGGGGTGACGCCGTTCAACAATCCGGCGCTGATCGCGGTGCTCATGGCGACGCTGCCGCAGTACCGGTTCGGGTGGCCGTCCGGCCGTGAGGCGCTGCACGTGATCTCGGTGGGGACGGGGTACGAGCGCGTCCATCTGCCCGACAAGGTCGCCGAACAGATCACGGTGATGGACCAGCTCAAGTTCGCGCTGCCCGCGCTCATCGACGCGGCGTCGCAGCACGAGGATGTGATGTGTCGTGCGTTAGGCGACTGTCTGTTCGGCGCGCCGATCGACAATGAGCTGGGTGCGTTGTCCGGCGCCGGACCGTCGCTGCTCTCGGGCGACGAGAAGCGGTTCTCATACGTCCGCTACAATCAGGTCTTCAACCTCGCGGCGACCGACGGGACGCCGGTGCAGGAACTGGACATGCGCCTTGACCGGATCGCGAACATGCCCGCGTACCAGAAGGCCGGGCGCGAGTACGCCGAGGCCAACGTGCGGATCGAGCACCTCTATCCGAGGCGGATGCCGGCGACTGCCTAACGGGGGAAGCGGTGGCTGGCGCTCGCTTGGGGAAGCGCTCCGCTTGGGGAAGCGCTCCGCTGGGGGAAGCGGGCGCTACGCGCCCTGAGGGATCGGAACAACATCAACTGTCCGCGCAGACCGAGAGCCACGACTCGTGCACGCCACGCCGCGCTCTCCATCCAGAGGCAACTGATGTCGCTCCTCACCCTCAGGGCGCGTAGCGCCCGCTTCCCCCAGCG
>JAICLH010000175.1 GCA_025927495.1 Gemmatimonadaceae bacterium | reverse complement strand
GTCGCCGCGGCGACGTCCGCTTGACAGACCGATCCACGCCCGGCATACGTTCGCCGGACGTTCCCGAATGTAACCCGCGGACGCCGGCGCGGCGAAGCGGGCCCGCCTAACGATTGATGGAGACCAACAGCGTGAATCCCGGACCGGAGCCCTCGCTCGACCCGGCCGACGACGCGCGCAGCCTCCGCGCGCTGCGTGGCGCCACGACCGTCGACCGGGATGCGCCGCCCGAGCTGCTCGACGCGACCCGCGAGCTCCTGCGCGCCATGCTCGCGCGCAACGATCTCGACGTGGCCGACTTGGTGAGCATCATCTTCACGACCACGCGCGACCTGTCGAGCGCCGATCCCGCCCGCGCGGCGCGCAACCTGGGTTGGGACCACGTCCCGCTGCTCTGCATGTCCGAGATTGCCGTGCCGAGCGGCCTTGCGCGCTGCGTGCGCGTGCTCATGCACGTCGAGATGCCCCGCGCCCGCGGTCGGCTGCGACCCGTCTATCTCCGCGACGCGACTGCGCTGCGCCCGGATCTCGCCGCCCGGGCCTGAACCGGGACTCATCGAGGCAGCTGGGCTGCTCCCTTTGGCGGACGCACTTTCACGTCGACGCCGGCCATGAAGGCGAAACCGGTCACCCGCACCACGCGATCCTCGCCTGCTGCCATCCACTGCGCCCGCTGATCCACCTCGAATGCTCCCATGAACGCCGAACCGGTGCACTCGACGCGCACGCCCGGCGGCACGAATACCTCGACACCGGCCATCACCGCCGTGATTTCGATCTCTGAAACGCCGGGTGCGATGAGCGCCTCCCGCAGATCGAGCACGATGCCGCCCATCACCGTGAACACCTTGAGGTGACGAGGAACGGCCCACGGCCCACGGCGTGTGTGGCCGCTCATGATGCCAATGAGCACATCGCGCTCCGGCACCGTCGCGAGCGCGGAGGCGCTCGAGGGAGCCATTGCGGCCGATGTCGTGCGCGCCGGGTCCTCCGCCAGCACCGGGAGTCCCGCCACCAGCGCGTCGAGCTCCGCCACCGACGGCGCCTTGTACGCGCGATCGATGCGCTGCTCGAGCTCGTCCATCGTGAGATGGTTGCTCGCGAAGTGGCTACACAAACGTTGCACGACCTGCTCGCGCTGAGTGGCAGTCGGCGCGAGCGAGATCGCTGATGGCTCGGGGCACATACGCGACTCGCGGCTCGGTCCCCGGGAAAGCTACACGGATGAGGACGCGCGCGACATGACGCCCGAGTCCTCGCCCGACGGGGCGCGGCGCAGCACGGCGCCCGGGCCGGCCGGGCGCCGCCATTCGCGGCCGGCAGCGGCCGCTCGCTGCCTAACGGACGGAGGCGATGTTGTCGCCGCCGGCGACGATCACGAACTCATCGCGCCGGTTCTGTGACCAACAGTCTTCCACGTCCTGCGAGCACACCGGACGCTCGTGGCCATACGAGATGATGTCGACACGGCCCGCGTCGATCCCGAAATCGGTGAGATAGCGCTTGGCCGCCGCGGCGCGCCGCTGGCCGAGCGCGAGGTTGTACTCTTCCGATCCGCGATCATCGGAGTTGCCCTCGATGCGGATGCGCATGTTGGGATTGGCGCGCAGAATCGGCAGCTTCGCGTCCAGCACGGCCTTGTCGTCGGCGCGGATGTCGGATTTGTCGAAGTCGAAGTAAATGCGATGCTCGATCGTCGAGCGTGCCTGCGCCATGCGTGCCTGCGCAGCCTGTGCGCTGTCGGCACTGTGATCCGCCGACGGCGTCGCCGGGGCGGGCGCCGGGGCCGGAGCAGGCGCCGGTGCCTGCGCGACCTGTTGTGGCGCGTGATGACATGCCGACAGCATCGTCGAAACGGCGAGCAGCGCCGCGGGGGCGAGGCTCTTGCGGGGCAACATAGTACAGCGCTCCTGTGGGGTGAGGGCTTGACGGCTGTTGAATGGGACCCAATCTATTTCATGAGACGAGTGACGCGACGAGACATCACACAACGCCCGAGACAGTTCGTGGCGGTCGCGGGCAGCGGAGAACGACGGATGTGTGGCGGGGCCGCGCGATGCCTACCGCGACGCGAGATAGCGCCGGTACGGATCTCCGAACACGATGACGTGGAAGTGCGCCGGGTGACGTTCCTCCGTCGCGTCCACCACCCGCTCCGACTCGAGCGTCAACAGCGTATGACGCAGCCACGTGAGGCACTTGCCCGTCGGACGGTGCAGGTCCAGCGCGATGCCCGCTGGATGCACGGACAGCGGCGAGCTGTTCGCCGGCTGGCGCCGCGTCGGACGAACGGCGCTCGTGATCTCGAGTGGCGCGCCGCATGCCTGATGGTACTCGCCGGCCAGGCGCTCGACGAACGTGCGCGTGGTGGGCGTGACGTAAGGATAGCTCACCCGATGCAGCGTGTAGTGCCCGTTGGATCTCAGCCGGACCAGGTCGCCGTCACGAACGGCACGCCGCACGTCGGACGCACTCTGGTAGAGATCGAGGTCGTGCTGATGGGCATACGCGTACGCGTATCGGACGCTTTGGTGAGATCCGTGCAGCGACTGGGCGCGGCTGGCAGTCGACAAGATGCCCAACACAACGACGGCGAGCGCGGCGGCGATGCGAAGACGGCTGCGATGCATGAAAACGCGGTGGGTGTTACGACAGGCAAACGCGTTGCGTGACCGGCGGTAGACGAACGACGTCCGCCCCGCGTTGCGCGACGAAAGGACCGGTAAGGTACATAGGACAGTCGGATCGCGCCAGACGGCTCAGACGCCCAACGGACGCGGTGCACGGGAGGAGAGAACGATGCAGTCAGACTCGGACGAACGCCGCGAGCACGTAGGCGGCTCGACACACGGACGCGAGTCGCGCACGCGCCGCGATGCGTGGGCGCGCGCGCGGAACGGTCGGTCGATGCTCGATGCAGCGCGGCCGGTACCGGTGTCGGTCGAGCCGCGGACCCAGCTCTGGACGCACGCGACGCCGCTGGTTGCGTTGGGCGACGCGAGATGGCGCGAATGCGCGCAAGCCGCGATGGCCGCGCTCTTCGGTGCGCCTGACACGCGTCGCTTTGCGGTCCGTTATTGGGACGGCACGATCGAGCAGCCGATCGCCGACGACGCGCCGCCTCCGGCATTCACGCTCGTGATCCCTTCGCCGGGCGCGCTCCGTCGCGCGTTCCTCACGCCATCCGAGCTGCACCTGGGCGAGGCCTATGTTCGCGGCGACATCGAAGTCGACGGCAACATGGAAGCGGCGGTAGAGTTGGGCGACACGCTCCGCACGCGTGTCGCATCACCGCGAACCGCCGTGCACGCGGTGCGCGCGCTCCTCGCACTGCCGCGCGATCACTCGCCGGAGCAAGCGCACGAGCGACGGCCGGGCCTTTCGCACATCGGATGGCGTCACTCGCGGCGCCGGGACCGGGCCGCCGTTCGCTCGCACTATGACGTCGGCAACGACTTCTATTCGCTCTGGCTCGATCGCGACATGGTGTATTCGTGCGCCTACTTCGTTACCGGTGCCGAAGACATCGATGCCGCCCAACACGCCAAGCTCGATCTCTTGTGCCGCAAGCTCCGTCTCGTGCCCGGCGACCGTTTGCTCGACATCGGCTGCGGATGGGGCGGACTCATCCGGCACGCCGCGCGCAACTACGGCGTCCAGGCCGTCGGCATCACGTTGAGCGAGCGTCAGGCATCGCTGGCGCGCCAGCGGATTCGCGCCGATGGCCTCGAGGGTCGCTGCCGCGTCGAGGTGCGCGACTATCGGGATCTCGCCGACGGCGTCGCATTCGACAAGGTCGTGAGCGTCGGGATGTTCGAGCACGTCGGCCGCTCGAAACTACCCGAATACTTCCGGACCGCCGCCCGCCTAACGAAGCCCGGCGGCCTGTTCCTGAACCACGGCATCGTGCGCGCCGAAAACGCGGGCGGTATGCTCGCCGTGGCCAAGCGCGCGCTCTGGCGACAGGGCGCGTTCATCCAGCGCTACGTGTTCCCCGACGGCGAGCTCGTGCCGCTCGAGACAGCCGTGCGCTGCGGCGAGCGCGCCGGTCTCGAGGCGCGCGACGTCGAATCGCTGCGCGAGCACTATGCGCTCACCCTCCGGCACTGGGTGCGCCGCTTGGAGCACGCCCGTGATGCGGCCGTCGCGCTCGTCGGCGACCAGACGTACCGCGTCTGGCGGCTCTACATGTCCGCATCGGCGCACGCGTTTGCCAGCGGTCGCATCGGACTGGCGCAGGTGTTGTTCGCGAAACCGGACGCCCGTGGCCGCGTCACGCTGCCGCGGACACGCGCCGACATCTACGCGCCCCGCACGGCCGCGCTGCGGGTGGTGCCCCGCGCGCCGCGCCCCGCCTAACACGCAACGCACGGACGCGCGCGAGCTCGATGACTAAGATTTCGCGAAGAAGCAGCCGCGACCGCACCGCTGTGCTCGGCGACGGTATATTGGGAACGTCACACCGGCGTTACACTTTTCAGGCGCTCGCGCGTGGACTCCCAGAACTCATCGGCGATGCGGCCGCCGATCCTCTCGTTGATCGTGCCCGTGTACAACGGCGCCGCACGCCTGCCCGCGGCCCTGGACCAGCTGCGCGCGTTTCTGCGCTCCCGCCCGTATTCGTGGGAATTGATATTTGTCGATGACCACAGCGACGATGGCGTCGCCGCTGCGCTCGATGCGTTCGCCCTGGAGGCGCCGTGCGTCAGCGTGATACACAATGCGCGCAACATGGGGAAGGGCTATTCGGTGTCGCGCGGCATGCGCGCCGCACGCGGCATGTATCGCGTGTTCACGGACGCAGACCTGGCGTATCCTACCACCGAGATCGACAAGATCGTCGATGGCCTGCAGCACGGCGCCGATGTGGCGGTCGCTTGTCGCGTCCTCCCGGACTCGCGTTATCTCATGAGCCCGAGTTACTTCTCGTACTTGTACACGCGCCACGTGATGAGTCGCCTCTTCAACGCGCTCGTCCGGTGGACGTTGATTCCGCGCGTGCGGGATACGCAGGCCGGGCTCAAAGGTTTCACCGCCGGTGCCGCCGAGCTCGTGTTTCCACGCGTCACGATCCCGCGATTCGGGTTCGACGTCGAAGCGCTGTTCATCGCGCGCAAGTTCGGCCTAACGATTCAGCAGGTCGCCGTCAACTTCCGCTACGATGACGAGCCCACCACCGTCCGGTTCGTGAAGGATGCCGCCAACATGGCCCGCGACCTCGCCCGCATCCGCACGAACGAGTGGCGGAGGCGCTACGACTGACGCATATCGCCTGATCATCAACGCAGACGATTTCGGCTACACACGTGGCGTAACAGACGGCATCCTCGAGGCGCACCACGCGGGCGTGGTGTCCTCGACGACGATGCTCACCAACATGCCCGCCTTCGACGACGCCGTGCGAGCGACGCGTGACGGTAACGCGACACTCGGCGTGGGCGTGCACATCAACCTTGTACAAGGCCGGCCGCTCGCGCGCGTGCGCACGCTCGTGGATGCCCGCACCGGAAGCTTCTATGCGTTGCCCGCGCTCGTCGCGCGCGCGCTCGCCGGGCGCATCGACCCAGACGAAGTCGGTGCCGAGTGCGAGGCACAGATCGCCGCCCTGCGTGCTGCCGGCGTCGACATCACGCACGTCGACAGCCACATGCACACGCACGCGATTCCTGCGCTCTGGCACCCGATCTCGTCGGCTGCGGTCCGCGCCGGCATCCACGCGATGCGGTGGCCCGCCGAATCGTTTCGCAACACGCCATTCCAGCCGTCGCGGCTCGCGACGAACGTCCTCGTGTCACTGAGTTGGGCATCCATTCGCCGAACCGCCTCGCCGCTCCGCTACCCGGATCATTTCATGGGGATTTCGCTGCAAGGCGGCCGGGACGTCGAGCGCAACTTGCTACGCGCATTCGACAACCTCGCGCCCGGTACCACCGAGCTCATGATGCATCCCGGTCACAGTGACGCCGAGCTCGCTTCGATGGACAACTATACGTGGCAGCGGGAAAACGAGTTGCAGGCGCTGACGTCGCCGGCTGTTCGCGACCGCCTCGCGCGCGGCGACATCGAACTCGTCGACTTCGGCTCGCTGCGCTGACCGGGCGCAGAGGCCGAAAATCGGCGGCCGGCCGCGTCCGCCATTGACGACGACGGGGGCCGCGGGCACTCTTGGCGCATGATGCGCGAGCATCACCTTCCGATCGGGCGAACCGCCCGCTTCTACACATTGGGTGACGCGCAGCGCGCGCCGAGCGAGGTGTGGTTCGTCCTGCACGGATATGGTCAGCTCGCGTCGCGTTTCTTGCGGCACTTCGAGGTATTGAACGATGGGCGCCGGCTGATCGTCGCGCCCGAGGCGCTGTCGCGCTTCTATCTCGACACGGTGACGGGCAGCCACCCGCACTCGGCGGTCGGCGCGTCGTGGATGACGCGCGAAGATCGCTTGAGCGAGATCGACGATTACATCGAGTATCTGGACGCGCTCGCCGACCAGATTCGCCGCGACGTTGGCGGCAAGCTGCCGCGCGTGGTGACGCTGGGTTTCTCGCAGGGTGTGGCGACGGCGTGTCGGTGGGTGACGACGGGCCAGGTCGTGACGGATCGGTTGATCCTGTGGGGCGGACTCATTCCGCACGATCTCGATCTGGCCGCGCTTGCCGCGCCGGCGGGCGAACGCGCGGCCGAGATCGTGATTGTGGTGGGGGCCGAGGATGGTCTCGTGACGAGCGCGGCGGTGGCCGAGCAGGGCGAGCGGATGGCGCGCGAGTCGATCGTGGCGCGCACGATCACGTTCGCCGGCGGGCATCGGCTGGACGACGAGACGTTGGCCGCGCTCGCGGCGAGTGGGGCGGCGGTATCGTAGCGCGTTAGGGTCGTTCCGGCTGCCTAACGGGAACGATGGGCTCGACGCTGTCGGCGGCGGCGATCAAGGAGTCGCATACGTGGCCACCGGTACCGAGCGTGCGTCCTGCGAGTTTGCGCGCTACACGCTGCAGAGCTACCGTATCGTCGTGATGAAGGTATGCGGTGTCGAGCGCGCCGCTGATGCGACCTGCGGCCTCTGCCGCGCCTAACGCACGGGACATGCGTTCGCCCTCGCACATCATCTCTTGCTCGACCTGAACTGGATCGGGGTCTGCTAACTGCTTTCGCACTAAGCGCATGAATCGGTCTGCCGCGTGTGGGTACTGCGCCACGCTACGCGAACGACCGGGTGGCGTGTGCGCCGGGCGCTCGCACGCGCCCGACGCACTGAGTGATGCGACGATGAGTATGAGTCGAGGGGTACTGACAGCCATCGGCCTCACTGCTGGCGCTCGAATGTGACCGGCAACAGGGCCGGCACGAAGCCGACGCGGAAGATCCATTTCAGCGCGTCGAGCGTGCCGGTGAGTCTCGTGTGATCATCATTCCACGACAGTCGATATGATGATCCAGGATTGCCGCCGAGGGTCAGCGAATCGAGGCCAAACGTGCTCACCGTGTACAGAGAGTTGTTTACGGCCGCGCTCAGGCGCCCGAACTCACGTGTGAAGGAAAGCCGTAGCGTCCCTGCCGGTAGCGGAACTGCGCCTGGATGGCCTACCGTGCCGCTCAGATGCTGATCGTCGCCGAAGAATCCTTCTTCGTACGATGCGACGTACGCGAAACTGAACGGGTCTTCGGCAGGAGGAGGCCTGACGACGAGCACTGCGGACTCCGCGCGCCGCGTTTTGCGGCTCGCAATGATAGAACCGCCGCCTGATGCGATGCCGCGCGCTACCGCCGACATGGGGCCGGTCGAGCTCACGGACACGACCGAAGGTGCCGTACTAGCCCATACAACTGATCGTCCGCCTAACGTATCACCGAATGAGTTGAGCGCTATTGCGGAAACGCTTGCGCCGCCTCCGACCAAGAGCGTCAAGGAGGTTGGCCTAACGGCTAGACTCGACACGGCGCATGCGTGATAAACGCTTTCAAGCCCTGAGCGAATCGCCGCCCGCGACTGAGGCTGCAGGAAATAGCTTCCGATGACGTCGTGTAGAATGATTCCCGTTGGGCTGAACGCAGTCTCAAGGGACGGATTGTCGAGCAGCTGATGTGACAAGTCGGTATCGATTGCCGGCCACTCGTTGTCGATCGTAGGAACCACGTCGCCACGAACCACGATAGGTGCGATGAAGTGTTCACCAAGCTCCCAGCGATGGCTCGTGGGTGATGCAAGTGACACGAGTCCGATGCACGTCGAGTCTAACGCCGGATCGAATTGATGGGTTATCGAGTGCAGTCTGTGGATGGCTTGATTGGCCATCAGGTTCCCCTGTGAATGAGGTACCAAGATCACGTGACTGCCGCTGGCGCGAAGTTCCGTTATCCGCGCTGCCAGAGAAACCGCATCGACTTCGGCCCCGTCCGTGTTGGCGATGATCGCCCACATCTGTCGAATACATTCGAGGAGATCGTGATCCGAAAATCGTCGATAGGTGGGGTCGGACGTACACGCAGCCATGAATGGAGCAAATGAGT
>JAICLH010000218.1 GCA_025927495.1 Gemmatimonadaceae bacterium | reverse complement strand
GCCCCATCCAGGTGCCGCTTGTGCTCATCAATGGCAAGGCCGACGGTCCCGTGCTCTGCTTCACGGCCGGCGTCCACGCCGCCGAGTACGCGCCGATCGACGCCGTCATGCGCCTGTTGCAGGCCATCCAGCCCGAGCAGCTCAAGGGCGCGGTGATCGGCGTGCCGGTGTCCAACATGCGCATGTTCGAGCAGCGCGCCGGATTCGTCTCCCCGCTGGACGGCCTCAACCTGAACCGCATCGCGCCCGGGCGTCGCGACGGCTCGATCTCCGAGATTCTCGCCGATGTGCTGCTGCACGAGGTGATCGGCGCCGCCCAGTATCACATCGACTTCCACGGCGGCGATCTCGGTGAAATGCTGTTCCCATTCGCCGGCTATGCGCTCACCGGCCGGCGCGACCTGGACGACAAGGGCGAGGCGTTGGCGCGAGCCTTCACGCCTCGCTTAATTTCGTTGGCGACCGATGGCAGCACGATTCCCCCGTTCTCGGGATCGCTCAACCACTCGGCGTCGCACAACGGCGTCGTGTCCATTCTGGCCGAGTGCGGCGGGAACGGCACGCTGGACGAAGGGGATGTGCGCATCCACATGGAGGGTGCGTACAACGTGATGCGGCACCTCGGCATGCTCGACGGCGGACGCCCGACGAACGGGCCCCGCATTGCCGCCCGGGACCGCGTGGTGGTGCGCGCGTCGCGCTCCGGACTGCTTCGGTTAGGCGTGCACGTGGGCGACGAGATCATGGCCGGACAGGAGGTAGCGCAGATTTGCAACGTGTTCGGCGAGATCGTGGAGCGCGTGCGCGCGCCGGGCGGCGGGCTGGCCGGACTGGTGTGGGCGCACAAGGTGGTGAACACCGGCGACCCGGTGGTCCGCTACTGGATCACCGAGCCGGCGTGACGCGCTTTTCCGCGTCATGCTGAAAGCCAACTTCGCCGACGCGCGCGGCCAACCGGTCGTCGCGGCCACACCCGACAGCGTCCGTGGCCTCGACGCGGCCATCGACGCCTACCTCGGCGCGCGAAGCGACGCGCGCGCGCGGCTCGACGCTGTGTTAGGCGAGGATCCGTCGTGCGTGCTCGCGCACTGCATGGACGGCTACCTCAATCTGCTGTCCAGCAAACGCGCGGGGTTCGCGCTCGCCGCTCGCGCGCTCGACAACGCATGCGAGGCGGCGGGACGGATCTCGGCCCTGGCCCCGCGCGAACGCGCGCACGTGGCGGCGCTCGACGCGTGGTGCAGCGGCGATCTGCGCGGCGCGGTCCACCACTGGGATGCGGCGCTGGACCAGGCGCCGCTCGACATTCTGGCGCTCCGCGTCTCGCAGTTCGTGTTGTCGTACCTGGGCGAGAGCGCGCGCATGCGCGTCACCGTCGAGCGAGCGCTGCCGGCGTGGGGGCCGCAGATGCCGGGCTACGGCTACGTGCTGGGCTGCCATGCCTACGCGCTCGAGGAATCGGGCGACTACACGCACGCGGAATCCACCGGCCGGCGCGCGGTGGAGATCAACCCGAGCGACATCTGGGCGGCGCACGCCGTCGCGCACGTGGCCGAGATGCAGGGCCGGTTAGGCGACGGCCTCACGTGGATCCGCGACGTGGCGCCGCATTGGACGCATTGCAACAACTTCACGCTGCACCTGCGCTGGCACGAAGCGCTGTATCACCTCGACCTCGATCGCTACGACACGGTCCTCGATCTTTACGACGATGTGATCCGTCGCGTCGCGACCGACGAGTATCTCGACGTCACGAACGCGGTCTCGCTGTTGTGGCGGCTCGAGCAGGCCGGCGTCGATGTCGGGTCGCGATGGCACGAGCTCGCCGGCTGCGCGCTTCGGTCTCAGAACGATCACGCGCTGGTGTTCGTCGACTTGCATTACCTGATGGCGCTGGCGGCGGTGAACGATGCGCACGGTGTGGGCGAGTTTCTGGAATCGTGCGAGCGATTTGCGCGGTTGGGCGAGCACACAGAGGCGACGGTGATGGCGGAGGTCGGGTTGCCGCTCGCGCGCGCGGTGGTGGCGCACCGGCGCGGCGACTACGGCGAGGTGGTCGACCTGCTCGCACCAGTTCGCGATCGCATCAAGCACGTCGGCGGGAGCCACGCCCAACGCGACCTGTTCGAGCAACTCCTCATCGACGCCGCGTGGCGCGCGCGCCGTCTCCCCATCGCCGACGAGCTGCTGGCCGAGCGCACGACGAAACGGCCGCGCAACATCTGGGGATGGAGACAGTACGCGCGCGTGCTCGATGCGTTAGGCGCGTCGGGCGCGTCGGCCGCGGCCCACCGTGCGGACGCGCTGCGTGCCGGCTGAGCGGCTGTCGATCGACACGCTGCTCACGCATACCGGCGGCGAGCCATCGGACCGCCACGGCGCGGTGAATCCGCCGGTCTATCACGCGTCCACCATCTTGTTCCCCACCGTGGCCGCGTACGAGCGGTCACGCGATCCGGCGACGCGTTTCGACGTGGTGCGCTACGGACAGCTCGGCACCCCGACGACGTTTGCGTTAGAGCAAGCCATCGCCGCGGTCGAAGGCGGGTACCGCGCGATGCTGTTGCCGTCGGGTCTCGCGGCGGTGACGACCGCGATCGACGCGCTCACGCAGCACGGCGATCACGTGCTGATGGTGGACACCGCGTACGCATCGACGCGCAGGTTCTGCGACGCGACGCTGCCCAAGCGCGGCGTTAGGACAACCTACTATGATCCGTTGGTCGGCGCCGACATTCGCGCGTTGTTCCAGCCCCAGACGCGCGTGGTGTTCCTCGAATCGCCGGGCTCGGAGACGTTCGAGGTGCAGGACGTGCCCGCGATCGCGGCCGCCGCGCACGACGCCGGCATCGTCGTGGTGATGGACAACACGTGGGCGAGTCCATATTTCTTTCCCGCCATCGAGCGCGGTGTGGACGTGTCGATCCAGGCAGCCACGAAGTACATCGGCGGCCACAGCGATGTGATGCTCGGGACGATTACCACCACCCAGCCGTTGTACGACCGCGTACGCTCGGCGGTGGCCGAGCTCGGGCATTGCGTGGGCGGGGACGATGCGTACCTGGCGTTGCGCGGACTGCGCACGTTAGGCGTGCGTATGGATCGTCACCAGCGGAACGCGATCGTGGTGGCGCAGTGGTTGTGTACGCGGCCCGAGGTGGCGCGCGTGCATTTCCCGGCGCTCGAGTCGGATCCGGGACACCGGTTGTGGGCGCGCGACTTCACCGGAGCGAGCGGCCTTTTCGGCGTGTCGCTGGCGCCGGTGCCGAAACCCGCGATGGCTGCGATGCTGGATGGTCTCGAATTGTTCGGCAAGGGTGTGAGCTTCGGCGGATTCGAGAGCCTCGCGATCCCTCTCACCCCGGCGAAGCATCGCACGGCCACGACGTGGCAGTCGGCGGGCGGCGGCCCGTACATCCGGTTGCACATCGGCCTCGAGGATCCGGCGGATCTCATCGCTGACCTGGAACGCGGATTCGAGCGGCTCCGGGCCGCGGCGGGCGCGCCGTGAGGATCCCGGCGCGCGCTCGGTTAGGCGTAAGGCGCGCCGTGGCGGCGTGTGCGATCGCGGGCCTCGCCGCGTGCACCACGGAATCCGCTCCGGGCGCGTCGACTAACGGATCGGCGGGCGGCGCGACGCCAACGCTGAGCGCCGTGCGCGCCCGCGGCGCCGTCAAGTGCGGGATCACCGAGGGAGCCGGATTCGCCACGCCCGACGACGCCGGCCGCTGGCGCGGCTTCGACGTCGACTTTTGCCGGGCGATCGCGGTGGCGCTGTTCAACGACCCGGACAAAGTGCAGTTCATTCCGTATACGCAGGAACAGCGCTTCTCGGGGCTCCAGTCCGGTGAGGTCGACCTGCTCGCCAACGGCACGACCATCACGAGCAGCCGAGCCTTACGGCAGTCGTTCCACTTCGGGCCTATTTATTTCTACGATGGACAGGGCTTCCTGGTCGCCAAGTCATCGAAGGTGACCAAGGCGAGCATGCTCGACGGCGCCACGATCTGCGTCCAACAGGGCACGACCACGGAGCTCAACCTCACCGACTTCGCGCGTCGCAACAAGATCACGTTCCATCCCGTGGTGATGGAGGATCTGCGCGCCGCGGTGAGCGCGCTCGCCGGCGGGCGCTGTGATGCCATCAGCCAGGACGGCGCCGGACTCGCCACCACGCGCACGATGCTGCAGCATCCGGGCGACTACGTGGTGCTGCCCGACCGGATTTCGAAGGAACCGATCGCGCCGGTGGTGCGCACGGGCGACGATGCGTGGCTCGAGATCGTGAACTGGGTATTTCGCGCGCCGGTGCAAGCGGAGGAGTACGGGATCGACCAACACAACGCGGCGCAATTTGCGCAGACCACCGATCCATCGATCCGTCGATTCCTGGGCCTCGAGCCCGGTGCCACCGATGGGCTCGGTCTCGATCCGCAGTGGACGCTCCACGTGATCGAGAAGGTTGGCAACTACAAGGACATCTTCGACCGCAATCTGGGACCGGCGACCCCGCTCGGCATCGACCGGGGACTCAACAAGTTGTGGACGGACGGAGGCCTGCTCTACTCGCCGCCGTTCCGCTGATGCGCCGCGCCGCCGACCGCCGCGCCATCGCACTCCAAGGTCTCGGACTCGGCCTAACGGCGGCGGTCGTGTGGTGGTTGGCGCGCAATACCAGCGTTAGCCTCGCCCAACGCGGCCTGACGTTGGGCTTCGGGTTCCTGCGGCACCCGGCGAACTTCGAGATCGGCGACACGTGGTGGCTCTCGTTCACGCCGGCCGACAGCATCGGCCGGGCCATCGTGGTCGGCCTGCTCAACACGGCGCTCGTGTCGGCGCTGGGGTGCGTGCTCGCGATCGCGGTTGGATTCGTGGCCGGAATTCTGCGCCTGTCGCCCAACCCCGCGCTGCGCGGACTGGTGCGCTTGGGCGTCGAGATCGTGCGCAATACGCCACTGTTGCTGTTACTGCTCTTTCTCGCCGCGAGTCTGCACGCGCTCCCGCCACCCAGGCAGGCGCTGTCGCCGCTGCACGGTGTGTTTCTGTCGGATCGCGGGCTCGTGCTTCCGGCGGTGTCGATCGGGCGCTGGACCGTCGTGTTCGTGCTGCTCGCGGTGGTTGCGCTGGCGCTGCGGCACAAGTTAGGCACACGGTGGTGGATCGCGCCGGCGGCGTGCGCCGCGGCCGCTCTCGTGTCCGCGATCCTGCGGCCGCCCGCCATCGCCGCAGCGCACCTCGAGGGCTTCAATTTCGTGGGCGGTGTGACGCTGTCGCCCGAACTGGCCGCGCTGCTGGCCGCGCTCGTGCTGCACCAATCGGCGCACATTTCCGAGGTGGTGCGCGGCGCTGTGCTCGCCGTGCCGCGCGGCCAGCGCGACGCAGCCGGTGCGTTAGGCATGTCGCGGTGGCAGACGCTGCGGTTGGTCGTGATGCCCGTCGCGCTCCGCGCGATGGTGCCGCTCCTCGCCACCAACTGCGTGAGCCTCATCAAGAACTCGAGCCTCGCAGTGGCGATCGGGTTCCCCGATGTCGTGAGCATCCTGAATACGGCCGGCAACCAGACGGGACACAGCATCGAGACGATGCTGATCATGATCGTGGTCTATCTGTCGCTCAGTCTGCTGGTGGCCGCGGCGCTCGGCCGCTACAACGCGCACCTCTTGCGCACCGGCACGGCGATATCGTGAGCGCTGCGGTTCGCCCTGGCGCGCGCACCTCGTCGGTGGCCACCGCCATTCGGCGTTCTTTCGCGACGCCCGTTGCAGCTGCGGTCACGGTCATTGTCGCGGGGATCGCGTTGGCGATTGTGGTTCCGCTGGCGCGTTGGGCATTCGTGCACGCCACGTGGTCCGGCGGCGCCGAGGCATGCCGCCGCGCGGCGGACGGCGCATGTTGGGCGTTCATCGGCCACAAGGCCGGGTTCATCCTGTTTGGGCTGTATCCCGCTGCCCAACGCTGGCGTCCCGGGCTCGCCGCGACGGTGCTCGTCGCGCTCGTGGTATGCACGGCCATCCCGCGCTGCTGGACCAGGTGGCTGCTCGTCGCATGGGCCTTCGGCCTCGCGCTGGCGTTCCTCGTCATGCACGGCGGCCTGGGCCTAACGGTCGTACCAACGCAGCAGTGGGGCGGCTTGCCGGTGACGATCATGCTCACGGCGCTCGG
>JAICLH010000100.1 GCA_025927495.1 Gemmatimonadaceae bacterium | reverse complement strand
TCGCTTCGTTAGGCCGGAGACGCTCTCTATATGCCTGCCGCGAGATGTTTCGTCACCGCAATTCGGAACAGGACCACTAACGCGCGCTTGTCCGCCTCCGATGTCGGGGTGAGCGCACAAAGCCGGACATAAGAGCACCGCCGGACCTTTTTTGGGTGAACAGCGATCGGTGTCAGAGGCTGTGACCCGTGCCCGAGCGACGGCCAAGGTACTTCCTTGCCTCGTCGAGCTCCGCTCGCCGCGAGCCCCGTCGGCCTACGTCCAACAGCGTTTGATACGCGGCAAGGGCCGAGACCGAGTCGCCAAGCGCCCGCGCGGCGCGCGCCTCGCCTAACAGGCTGTTGAACCGGCGCGGGTATAGCGCAAGCGATCGTTGGTAGGCCGCGAGCGCATCCGCGGGACGCTGCTGCTCCATGTGGAGATCGCCGAGCAGCTCGGAGGCGGGCAGCGTGGGCGCGGGCGTCACGGCGTGTTTGGGCGTCGATGCCTCGAGCGCGACCGCTTGTTGCATCCGCGCGATGCTGCTGTCCTCATCGCCGCGCACGTGCGCGATCCATGCATTCAGCTCGAGCCGGAGCATGCGGATGTTGCGCGTGAACAAGTCCTCGCCCGTGCGCGCGCTCGCGTCCTCGAGTCGTTCGAGCCGCGCGAGCGCGGCGCGTGCCGGCTCGATCGCGCCGCTGCGGGCCGCGCCTAACCCGTGGGCGAACTGTGAAATCGCTTCGGGCCACGCGAAGCGGTCCCAGTCGACCACGGCAGGCCGGCGCGGGACGATCGCCGCCGCCTCGCGCCACGCGTGGCGCTCGAGTGCATACCTCGCCTGGCACGATGCCAGGTGAAACGCGGTCTTGAACGTGGGCTCGATGCGTGCGGTCGAGCGGAGTCGGCGCGTTTCGCGCGCGGCCTTGTCGTCCGCGCCCTGCTGCAGATACGCGTAGACGAGATACTCGACGGCGTGCGGATAGTCATCGGAGATCAGCTCGCCATGCTCGCCCGCACGTTGCCGCAGCGCCGCCGCTTCCGACATCAGGTTGCCGTGAATGACGCGGTCCCAGTCGCCGAGCCGGGTGTAGATGTGCGTCGGCATGTGGAGCGCGTGCGCGTTGTCCGGCGCGGTCACAGCGTACTTGGCGGTAATGTCTAACGATTCGTGCTCGCGGCCGGGCACGTCGTCGGCGTGAATAAGGTAGTGCATCGCGCCGGGGTGGTCGGGGTGGTGCGCGTATACGCGCAGCAGAATCGCGGCTGCGCTGTCGGCGTTGGCGCGCGGCTGTGCGTTCGATGGCGCGGACGCCAGCAGCGCCAGCGCGTAGAACGTTGCCGCTTCCGGATCATCGGTATTGGCGACGAACGTCTCGTGCTGCGCGGCTTCCCACCGGTGGATGCGCTGCCAGTAGTCGGGCGACGACGGGTCCGCGAAGAACGCCGCGGCAGACGTGATGAATGAACGCTCGCGCGCCGTGGGTGGCGCGAGCGAATCGGCGCGCCGCGCTTCCTCCCAACCGCGTTGCAGGGCGGGCGGCTGCGGACGCGTCGGCCAGAGCGGCTGGAAGAGCGTCATCGCGATTCCCCAGTGCGCCATGGCGCAGCGCGAGTCCATCGCCGCGACTTTCTCGAAGGTCTGACGCGCCTCGGTATACGTCATGTTGTGCAGCAAAGCAACGCCGGTGTTGAACTTCCGTTGGGCAGCCGTGGTGCAGCTGATCGGAAAGTCGACGGTTCCGAGTCGGTGCGCGGCCTGATGCGCGCCGGCTTGGGCGGCAACAGTGGAGCTCACGACGAGCGTGGTAGTCGGAAGCCATGCCCAACGGAGAGAGCTCATGCACGGGCCTCCGGATTCGGAGTGACCGATGACTTGTCCTGCCAGGCGGCGGGGCGACCGTCGCCATCGTTCAGGTCAGAGTATGACGCCGAGGTCGCGTTCGCAACGTCGCGATGCCGAGCCATGCGCGACAATCGCCTGTTTCTCTCAGTGCCGATGCACCCTGCAGTCGGACGGGCGCGCGGGCGCACTACATCGGTGCGCCTATCCGCCTCCGTACTCGGGCCGAGTGCGACGAACTTGATAGCGGACAGATCTGGATACGGGCGGACACGGCAGATTTTTTTTTGTGAGCCGTGTGCTGCCATGCCATGACCATGCGATACTGCCGAAGGCGTCGTTCATTGCCTAACGCGTTGGAGTTGAGTCGGGACACACCCGGTCGAAGTCGCGACGTGCGTGGAGTCGCTTGCGAAGACCAGGCCGCCGATTCTGCCCGCGCAACGTCGCCGCAGCGCGTGGCAAGAGGATAGTATTGGACATGTCAACCAATCCGCACACGATCCCGCCGCTGGTCCCGGTCGCATGGCTGGCGCAGCGCATCGGAGCGCCCAACGTGCGCGTCGTCGACGCGTCGTGGTATTTGCCAACCGACCCGCGAAACGCCGCCGCCGAGTACGCCGCCGCGCACATTCCCGGCGCCGTGTTCTTCGATCTCGACGCGTCGAGCAACCACTCGACGCCGCTCCCGCACATGCTGCCGTCGGCCGACGAGTTCGCGGCGAGAATGAGCGCGCTCGGGCTATCGGACTCGGACGACCTCGTCGTCTATGATGGTTCGGGCACGAATCTGAGCGCCGCGCGCGTGTGGTGGATGTTTCGGGTGTTCGGCCATCGCGCGGTCGCGGTGCTCGACGGCGGGTTCGGCGCGTGGCGTGCGGCGGGTTTCCCCGTGGAGTCGGGCACGGTCGCCCGTCCGTCGGGCCGATTTACGGCGCGACTCGACGCCGCGCACGTGCGCGACCTCGTGGCGATGCGCGCCAACGTCGACACGCACACGGAGCAGATGATCGACGCGCGATCGGCCGGCCGCTTCGAAGGCACGGCGCCCGAGCCGAGGCCGGGTCTCCGGGGCGGGCACATTCCGGGCAGCCGGAGCCTACCCTATACGGACCTCGTGCTGCCTAACGGAACGATGCGGCCCGTCGACGAGCTGCGGCGGATGTTCGACGCCGTCGGCGCCGACCTAAACGAGCCGATCGTCGTCTCATGCGGCTCCGGCACCAGCGCGTGCAGCCTGGCGCTGGCACTCGATCTCTTAGGCGCCGCAAATGTATCGGTCTACGATGGAAGCTGGACATAGTGGGCCGGGCGCCCCGACACCCCTGTCGAGACAGGGCGCCCGCGCGGCGCCTCGAGCTGATGTCATCGCTAACGCTGCTTTGACATGTAAACATCGGGGTGTGCCGACGCATCAGCGCCGGGGTGCTACACATCTTGCATACGGTAGCGCCGGCTTTCCCAGTGGCGACGGTGCACTGTGTCATCTTTCATGTCGACGCGGATGCGGCGCAGCGCGACGCCGATCCGACCACGCGCTGTCCTGATTCTCGCGGCGACGACCGCCCTCCTCGCCGCATGCTCCGACAACACGCCAAGTGGTCCGGGTACCGCTCCCGAGATCGGCACGGCCGCCGTATCGGCGCCCGATAGCGCCGGACCCGCCATCGTCGTTTCCGTCCCCACGCCGCACGCCGATTCCGCGCGCATCGTCGCGGGGAGTGTGCCGGTCGGTTTTCATGTGACGACGGACTACGTGCGCGTGGCGAACGACACGGCGCGTCTGGTGCTCGCGGGATTGCATCCCGGCGTCAAGTACCTGTGGCACGTGGAGGCGGACGGTTCGGGCGGCGCGCGATCGGGACCGAGCCTAACGCTCAAGGCCGATTCGCTACCGGCGGCGATCCGCAGCGCGAAGGTCGTCACCACGTCCGGAAAAGCGCCGACGGTCCCGTACATCGCTACGGAGCTCACTGCCGACAGTACCAAGTATGAGGTGATCTTCGACAGCACCGGCACGGTCGTGTGGTATCGCACGATGGCGCGCCCGTCGAGCGACGGCGACTTCGAGATGCAGCCCACCGGCGTCTTCACGGCGTTCGACGGCACGACGTTCGGATGGCAACCGGTTCCAGGCGAATGGCTCGCATTCGGTCTCGACGGCGTGGCGCGCAAAACGTGGACGGCGCCGGCGGGCTCGTTCACCGATCAGCACGAATTTCGGATGCGCGTGGAAGGCGGCGACACGGTTGCGTACTTCTCCGTGTACGACATCGTGCCCATCGACATGACCGCGCACTGCGGTGGATCTGGGCAGCCCACCGCGGTGCACAGCATCGTGCGGGCGGATGCCGGCGGCGTGCATACGATCTTCGTTGCGCAGAGCCGCTTCACGATTGCCGACTGGGTATCGCCTCCGTTGTGCCAGTTAGGCGACTTCGATCACCCCAACGCGTTCGACTTCGACGGCGACAACACGCTGGTCGTGAGCTGGCGGAATCTGGGCGCGATCACGGCGATCGATCTCGCCACGGGGCACGTCCGCTGGCAGCTCGGGGGCGCGCAGGCGACGCTCGCGCTGTCGGGCGATGCGTTAGGCGGTACCGGCGGGCAGCATTCGGTGCGCATGACGGCGCCGGGCACCGTGATGATCTACGACAACGGCACCAACCACACGCCGCCGCAGAGCCGGATGGTGGAGTATGCCATCGACACGAGCGCCGGTGTCGCGCATCTCACGCGACAATATCTGCATCCGGGGGGCATCTACACGACGTTCATGGGGTCGGTGAGTCCATTGGCGAACGGCGGCGTGCTCATTGGCTGGAGCACCGCGGCGACGATCACGGAGATCGACGCGAACGGCAACCTCGTGTGGGAGGGCGTACTACAGTTAGGCGGGCAGTCGCAGGCGTTCTATCGGGCGCTGCCGGTCGGATCGCTGTATCACTACCGACAGCCGTGATCTGTGGCCTGGCTTGCCGACTATACGACTCAGTCGTAGAGGTTGTCGTGCGCGTGACCGTCATCGACACGCCGCCCTTTCGGGCCAGCGCACGCGTTGGGCAGCGTCAGCGGCACATCGGAAGCCGCGCCCCATGCGTATCATCAGCAGAGCTTCTCCGCGTAACAACGCGCCTTACGACGTGGCGAACACTTCACGACTCCGGAGATCATGCCGCATTCAACCGTACAGATCAAGACGCGCGACGGGTCCTGCCCAACACACATCTTCACACCGGCTGGCCAAGGTCCCTGGCCGGGCGCGCTGCTCTTCATGGATGGGATCGGCATCCGCCCGGCGCTGTTCGAGATGGCCGAACGCCTCGCGTCGGCGGGCTACTACGTCGCGATGCCGGATCTCTACTATCGCATTGGCCCAACGAGTTACGACGCCAAGAAGGCGTTCAACGACCCCGTCCAACGCGACGACCTGATGACCCGCGCCGTACCGTCGGCCAGCATCGCGAACGTGATGCGCGACACGGATGCATTCCTCGCGCACTTGGCGGGTGCGCCTAACGTGCGCGGTACGAGGTTCGGGGTGACGGGCTACTGCCTGGGCGGTCGTCTCTCCGTGTCGGCGGCGGGCACGTATCCGGACCGGTTCGCCGCCGCGGCGTCGTACCACGGCTCCAGCCTGGCCACCGACGCGCCCGACAGCCCGCACCTGCTCGCGCCGCGCATGAAGGCCTTCGTCTACGTCGCCGGCGCGATCGAGGACCGCAACTTCGACGATGCGCAGAAGGCTCGGCTCGATGCTGCGCTCACCGCGGCGGGCGTCCGTCATACGGTCGAGACCTACAACGCGCGCCACGGCTGGGTTCCGTCCGACACGCCGGTGCACGACCCGGTGGAAACCGAACACCACTGGCGCACGCTGTTGGACCTGTTCGCTCGCACGCTGTCCTAACGGACGAGGCGGCGGCGCGGGCTACGATCGCGCGCCGGATGGAACGGACGTGATGAACCGCAGCGGCATGACGCGCGCGATGATCTCATAGTCGCGGGCGTTGGCGGTGATCAGCGTCGCGCCGCGCTCACGACAGGTGGCGGCGATGAGGAAATCGTTCTGGAACGAGGCGAGGGCGAGAGTCGACTCATACCATTTGCGACTGCGCAAGCGCCGGCGTGCCTCGGCCGTGATCCGCCATGTCGACCCGCCCGGCACGAGCCCGCGCGCGCGGGTGCGAAAGGGCCGAACGAGCCAGCGTTCCCATGACGCCGCATGGTCGGCATCTCGCGCACCCACCGTGACCTCGAAGACGACCACGGCACTGAGCCAGAGCGATTTGAGCTGCTGCCGCTGAAATTCGGCGAGCGCCGAACCGAAGGCCGGCTCGTTGAGCGCCGGGATGTAAAGGCTCGTGTCGAGCAGGTACACGCGACGGGCGCGATTCGAGCCTAACGGCCGCCCGTGCGGCTGCTGCCTCCGGGAAAGCCGGAGAAGTCCAGCGCGTGAGGCTGGTCGAACACGTTCTGAAAGCCGCCCGAGCCGAACAGGGCATCGGAGCCGGCCCGACACGCTCGGCATGGTGCTCATCCTCGGGCACTGGCGGCGCGCGACGGGCCTCGCCTGACGCTGTGCCGGACGGGCTGCATCAGTCCGATCGGAGGGCCTGCACCGGATCGATCGACGTCGCTCGTCGCGCCGGAACGTAGGCCGCGACCGCGGCCACGACGCACAACACCATGCACGCTACGCCTAACGCGAGCGGGTCGGTTGGGCTCACCTGGAACAGCAGGGACCTGACGAACTGCGAGCTCGCCAGCGCCACGGCGAATCCCGCGGCAAGTCCAATGCCGGCGATGGTCGCGGCGCGCGCCAGCACGTCGCGCCGCACGCGCTCCGGCGTCGCGCCGAGCGCGATGCGGATGCCCAGCTCGCGCGTCTGATCGCGGACGATCGAGGCCATCACGCCGAACAACCCGATCGCCGCGAGCAGGAGCGCGACGATGCTGAAGCCGGACATGAGAACCGTATCGACGCGGGGTTGGGCGAGCGGCCCATCGAGGATCTCATCCATCGTTTGTGGCGCGTTGAGCTCGAGTGATGGGTCCACATCTCGGCCGGCGGCGCGCAATGCCGGGAGCAGTGTGCCTAACTGGCCCGTGCTGCGAATGGCCACGAACCCCTGCCAGTAGGACTGCACGGAGGGCAGGTACACCGTGGGTGACACATCGCGCAGCGTTCGCAGATGCGTGTCGTGCGCGACGCCGACGACCGTTCGCCACCCGTCCAGGCCGACGATCCCGTACTTGGTGGGAACGCGGATGCGTTTCCCGATCGCATTCTGGCCCGGCCATAACTTCCGCGCCGCGGACTCGTTCACGATTGCGACCAGCTGCGAGGTGGCCCGGTCATCGTCGGTGAACGCTCGGCCGCGGTCAATGTGGACGCCAAAAGCCTTGAAGTATTCCGCTCCTCCGAGCTCGACGGGAATCAACGGGAACTGCGCGGTGTCCGCCATCGTCGGATCGTCGGTCTGAAACTGGAAGGTCCAGATCCCGTTGCCGAGCATGGGCGGCGCGACGATCTGCGTCGCGGCGGTGACACCGGGAATCGCACGAAGGCGGCGAACCAGGGCATCGCCCTCGGGAACGAGCTGCGTCAGGTCCTTGAACTTGTGACTGTTGAACGCAAAGTCGAGCACGGACAGGTGGTCACTGACGAAACCGGTGTCCTGGCGCTCGAGTCGCTCGAGGCTGCGGGCGAGGAGCGCGGCGCCGCCCAACATCACCGTCGCGAGCGCGAGCTGCAGGGCGACGAGCGTTTGGCGCACCACACGGCGACGCCGGGTCTCGCGGCCGGAGCGCGCGTCGGCGCGCAGCGTCGTCGCGCGGCTCCGGCGCGCGGCGAGCAGGGCGGGCCCGACGCCGAACAGCAGGACCGCGATCGACGAGATGATGATGGCGACGACGATCGGCGCGGATGCCAGCTGGATTTCGTCCAACCTCGGCAACCCGGGCGGCGCGAATCTGCCTAACGCAGCGAGCAGGAACACGGCCACGGCGAGTCCGGCGGCGCAGCCGGCCAGGGCGATGAGCCCAGCCTCGACCACCAACTGCCGGATGACATCCGCCGCCGCGGCGCCGAGTGCGCGCCGCACGTCCAGCTCGTGGCTGCGCGACGAGGCGCGGAGCAGCATCAGATTGCCCACGTTCAGGCACGCGATCAGGAGCAACAGTCCGACGCCGCTGGTGAGAAGGACTAACGCCGGCCTGACGTCGCCGAGCACCGTGTCGGCGAACGTAGCGGCATGGGCGCCGGCGAAGCCGAGCGTCGGCTCGAGGCGGCGCTCGACGGTGAGGTATTCGCTGGCCGCTTCGGCCACGGTGGCACCGGGCTTGAGCCGGCCGACCGCGAACGCGGACACGCCCGATTGCCATCCGGACCACATCGGGATCCAGTAGTCGACGTTCGCCGGATAGTCGAAGCCCGGCGGTGCGACGCCGACGATGCGGAAGCTGCCATGGCTGAACGGCTCGACCAACCGCCTGCCTAACACAGACGAATCGCCGCCGAAGGCCTGGTGCCAGGCGCGCCAGCTCAACACGAGGGACTCGGTGCGCGCCGAGTCGGGGCCGCTCGGCGGCTCGTCGTCGGTTGGGTTGAGCAGGCGGCCCAGCGCCGGCCGTACGCCTAACACAGCAAAGTAGTTGCCCGTCACCATCCCGCGATTGAGGTCGATGAGCCTGCCTTCGTTGCGGAGCGGGGTCGGTGTGGCCGGCCAGTGGGCGACGGCGGCGATGTCCCGCATCGTGCGGGAATCGGCGCGCAGCACCGACAGGTCTTTGGTTCCGGCCGCAAAGTCGCTGTTGGGATCGTCGCGATACGTCCACATGATGACCGCCCGGTCCTGGTCGACGACCGGCAGCGTCCGGACGAGGACGGTGCGAAAGACGGTGAACATGGCCACCGACATGCCGATGCCGAGTCCGAGGATGGCGACGGTGGTGACGACGAAGGCCGGCGTGCGCCGGAAGCCGCGCACGGCGAAGCGTGCGTCGCGGAGGAGGCGGTCGACGAATCCCATGGTCACCGTGAGTGGTCGATGGCGGATGCGTTGAACGTGGGTGCGCGACAGGACCGCGGCAAGAGGGGCGGGGTGAACGTCGCACTGGCCCGGCCTGTCGCTGCCGCGGAACTACGCAAGTAACTTGTCCAAGTTGCTTGTGTAGTGGGTTAGATTCCGGCCATGCAGAGGATCCGCGCCGCCGACCCGATGGCCGTCCGCCTCGCCGTCGTCATCAAGCGCCTGCGCGACCGACTCCGCGAAACCCGGCCGGATCGCGCGAAGCAACTGCCGATCTCGCACCTCGCCATCCTCAAGCGGCTGCGCGATGGCGGCCCGGTCACCGCCTCCGCGCTCGCGGCAGCCGAGCACGTCAGCCAGCAGGCGATTGCGCAGCACGTGACCGCGCTCATGCACGCCGGACTCGTCCGCGCCACACGCGATTCATCGGATGCGCGCAAGCGACTCATTCACGTCACGCGCGCCGGCCACCGCCTGTTCGAGTCGGCCGCCGATTCCCGCCACGCGTGGCTCACCCGCATCATCGATGCCGAGCTCGGCGCACGGAATCGGCCGGCACTCGAGAAAGCGATCGCGCTGCTCGAGCGGATCGCCTCGGCCGACGACCCGATGTCCGCGGGAACGACGCGTCGCCGATGACCGATCCGATTCCCGACATCGAGACGCCGACCATCGTTGGGCGCGCCGGTCAGCTCGCTCGCACGACGTTCCTCTCGCTGCGCAACCGCAACTTCCGGCTCTACTTCATCGGCCAGCTCATCTCGAACTCCGGGAACTGGCTCACCAACATCGCGCTCACGCTGCTGATCCTGCATCTCACCGGCAGCGGGTTGCGGGTTGGGTTGCTCGCCGCCTGCCAGTACGGGCCCATGCTGCTCTTTTCGGCGTGGGGCGGCGCGATCGCCGACCGCGTCGACAAGCGGCGCATGCTGTTGGTGACGCAAGCGCTCGAGATGGCGCAGTCGACCGGGCTGGCGATACTCGCCTTCATGCATCATCCGCCTGTCGTCGGGCTGTACGTGCTGGCGCTCGCCGGCGGAACGTTCCTGGCGCTCGACAACCCCCTGCGCCGGTCGTTCGTCAGCGAAATGGTACCGGCGGACGACTTGCCTAACGCAGTGGTCCTGTACAGCACGATCGTCAACGGGTCGCGGATCGTCGGGCCGGCGGTGGCGGGTTTCCTGATCGTGACCGTCGGCTACGGGTGGTGCTTCACGGTGGACGCGGCGTCGTATGTCGCGGTGCTGGTGTGTTTGGTGTTGATGCGCGAGCACGAGTTGCACCGGGGCGCCAGCGGCCCCGCTGGGCAGGGCACGGTGCGCGACGGCCTGCGCTACGTGTTCGCGACGCCGGTGCTCTGGATCAGCTTCGCGATGCTCGCGGTGATCGGCACGTTGTCTTACAACTTCAGCGTCACGCTGCCGATTTTCGTCACGCGCGTGCTGCACGGGTCCGATCAGACGTACACGCTGCTCTATTCGGTATTCAGCGTCGGCGCGGTGGCGTGCTCGCTGATCGTGGCGCACCGCGGGCTGGTGCGGCTCACGCATCTCATTGTCGGCGCGATTGCGTTGGGCGTCACGCTACTCCTGCTGGCGGCGACGTCATCGGTCGGGTTGGCGATGGCGGCGGTGTTCCCCGTGGGGATGGCGGGCATCGCGTACATGACGGCGACGACGACCATCGTGCAGATGGAGTCGCGCCAGGACATGCACGGCCGCGTTCTTGCGCTGCAGACGGTGCTCATCGGCGGTCCGTTGGCGGTGGGCGGACCGTTCCTGGGGTGGCTCGCCGACGCGTTAGGCGGACGTGCGCCGCTCATCCTCGGCGGCGTCGCCGCGCTCGCGGCGGCCGGCATTGGCTACGCGGCGAGCCCGCACCGCGCCACCGTGCGGCTCGACGAGGACCACTGGCGGGCTGGTCAACCACGTTAGGAGAAACCGCATGTACGCCGTCGTTCGCGAAACCACGTACCCCATGGACACACCGCTCGGCGACCGTCCCGAGTTCGCAGCGTTTCAAGATGCGCACAGCGTGCTGCGCGGATATCGCGGCACCGTCGTCACACATGTCGGCGGCGGCCGATACATCACCGTCACGCTGTGGGAGACGCCGGACGACATGAACGCCGCGCGCAAAGAGATCGGGCCGGCCGTCGGGACACTCATCGAGCCGCTCATGAGCGCGCCGGCGCGACTCATAGGAACCGGTGAGGTCGCCTATACCGACATCGACATTTGAGGCAGCGCGGCGGATTCGCCGGAGCCCGGTCGCGCGTGTCCTTCTTCCTCCCTTACTATAGTAGAAACGGATGTTAGGCCCGATTTTCTCCGGATTACCGAGCTCGACAGCTCGGGAATAATCGTTTGCGTCGGCCGGTCTTGATGGAGGACAACGACCTCCATGCCTGCTACCGGAGACCGGGCGATGAGCCATCATCACGACGACGACACGAACCGCCGCCGAACGGGCGGCAACTACATCACCACATCGGCGACCGAGGACGGCGTCGACCGCCGCGGTTTCCTCCGCTGCATGGCCTGGGCGGGCACCGCCACGGTTTGGGTCATGGCAGGTGGTGTCCCGAAGTCGCTCCTCGCGACGCGCATCCCGTTCCTAACGGACGCCGAGCGGAAGAGCATCTTTTTCGCGCAGATCAGCGACAGCCACATCGGGTTCAGCAAGGAAGCCAACAAGGATGTGACGGCGACCCTGCAGCAGGCGGTGGCGCGGCTCAATGCGCTGCCGCAAACGCCGGCGATCGTACTGCACACCGGCGACATCACGCAGCTGGCCAAGCCCAGTGAATTCGACACCGCGCATCAGGTGCTCGCCGGTATCAAGAGCGACCGAGTCTTCTACGTGCCGGGAGAGCACGACGTCGCGACGGATAACGGCACGTCGTACCTCGCGCGCTACGGGAAGGGCACGAAGGGCGGCGGCTGGTACAGCTTCGACCACAGCGGCGTTCACTTCATCGGTCTCGTCAACGTTCTCAATTTGAAAGCGGGCGGTCTGGGAACGCTTGGCCCCGATCAGTTGGCGTGGCTCGAGCGGGATGTGTCCGGGCTCTCGAGCAGCACACCGATCGTCGTGTTCGCGCATATTCCATTGTGGACGGTATACCCGGCGTGGGGCTGGGGCACCGACGACTCGGAACAGGCGCTCGGGTATCTCAAGCGATTCGGATCGGTGACGGTGCTCAACGGCCACATCCACCAGATCATGCAGAAGGTCGAGGGCCACATGGCATTCCACACGGCGATGTCGACGGCATTCCCGCAGCCCGCGCCCGGCACGGCGCCGGCACCGGGGCCGATGACCGTCGACGCCGCCCGCCTAACGAGCGTGTTGGGCATCGCCGACGTCACGTTCATTCCGGGGCGGTCGTCGCTGGCGATCGTCGACGCGACGCTGTCGGGCCAGCCGCCGGCGTTCGACGCCGCGACACAGGACGCCGCACAGCGGCGCCAGACGCGCCGCGCGCCCACGCTCGGTGCCAACGAGATCGGCATCGACAACTTCCAGTTCTCGCCGCCATCGCTCACCGTGGCCCGCGGCACGACGGTCACGTGGATCAACAACGACGATGTCCCACACCTGATCGTGAACGTTGAGAACCGGTTCAAGCAGTCGCCCGTGCTCGACACGGGACAGAAGTTCAGCGCGACGCTCGCCAAGGCTGGCACATACAAGTATTTCTGCTCGCTGCATCCGATGATGCAGGGCACGATCGTGGTCAGGTAGCGAAGTGCGTCTGAATTCGTGGATGGGAGAGATAATGGGGAAGAGGGAAGCGCTCGCTGCGCTCGCTGGGGGAAGCGCTGCGCTGGGGGAAGCGGCGGCGACGCCGCCTGAGGGAGCGGAAGAACATCAGTGGTCTCTGGGTGGGGAGTATCGGACCGCGCGGGCTCGCGCATGACACCCCCGTCGTGCAGGCCATTGATGTTGTTCCGCTCCCTCAGGCGGCGTCGCCGCCGCTTCCCCCAGCGCAGCGC
>JAICLH010000277.1 GCA_025927495.1 Gemmatimonadaceae bacterium | reverse complement strand
TCGCGCCCGTCGTGGACGCGGTCGAGGACGACGAGCTCCGCACGTCGCTGCACACGCTCATCGTTGCCGTTGCACAGCGAGGCGACGTCGAGCCCGTCGAGTCTCGACTCCTTGTTTTTGGTCGCACCCTGGAAGCACGCGCGCGGTGGGAGCTGGCGCTCGATGTGTACTCGTCGCTGCTTGCGCTGCGCCGCCACAGCACGCTCCACGCGGAAGTCGAAGCGTACATCAGGATCGCAGAGTGCCACCGGCATCGTGCCGAGTGGGAGTTCGCGGAAACCGCGTTTGCGACGGCGGCGTATGTAGCGGCTAACGGAGGCGATCACGCGGCCGCGTTGCGCGCGCGCTGCTACGGCGCCTCGGTGACGGCCGAGCGGGGCAACCTGGACGAAGCCGACTTGCAATTGTCCGCGGTGGAGAGTGAATCGGTCGACATGCGCCGCATCGACTTGCTCGCCCTCGCACGACACGGTCGCGCCCACGTCGCGTTCCTGCGCGGGAATGTCGAGCTCGCCGCACGTCTCGCGTTCGAAGCACTCGAGCATCTGCCCGATCCGCGAGAACGCGATCGCGCATTGGCCGACGTCGCCGCCGCCTTCGCGGAGCTCGGCGTGCGCAGCGCCGCACGCGATGCCCAACTCATCATCTCCGCCACCACGCAGGACTCGTACGTCCGTTGGACATCGCTCATCAATCTCATGGAGCTCGCCGCAGGCGATCGCGTGCGCCCCGCGTTCGAGCAGTATCGACGCGCCCTCGTCGCTGAACGACTCCCGCCCCGACTCGCCGGATACTTTCACTACTACTCCGGCGGCGGCGCACGCGTGTTCGGCGACACACCCGGCGCGCGCGACGAATATCGCCGCGCACTGGGCATCGCCACGCGCGCCGGACTCGCCCCGCTCGCACGCGACGCGGCCAACGCGCTGCGCGCCCTCGACGGCGAAAACACACCGCCCGATGCCCCGCCGACGCGAGATCCCACTCCCGCGACGGCAGGCATCGCCGGTGCGCTCGCGCGCATGCGCGAAAGCGTGATGCGCAACGCCAATTCCGACGACTAACGATGCGCCGCGCACACGCCCACCCGACTCACCGCCCCCGAATCGCGTGGCCTCGCACGGCCACGTCCGGATGCGGCCCAATCGTGATCTGTTCGTCGTGCGCCGTCGGCCGCGGCGCCGTCGGTGCCGTGCACGCGGCAACCGCCGCCGCAACAAGCAAGAGGATGAGTGTGTGACGACGAAGCATGGAACCTCCCGGTGTGAGCTGCGTCGCTCCACCGGCCGGTCTCCAATCGCGGCGCGTCGTTGTGAAGCGACGCGGCCACGTTCGCGCTCACACCGATCGTCCTTTGCGCACGACCGCGACCTGGGAGTGCACGGATGAGACATCCACACCCCCTCATCGCCCCGTCGCCCAACGACTCGTGATCGTCGTCGCTCTCCTTCCCGATCTCCTCCTCGGTCGCTTGCGCACCGCCCTCGGCGCCGATGAAACCATCATCGCCGCCAGCAGCGTCGAGGACGACGACGGCATCGCACCCGCACTCCAACGCGGGGACATCGATCTCGTCGTCATCGACCCCGGCGATCGCCGGCTCGAGCACCGAGCGCGCACGCTCACGACGCTCCTCGCTCGATATGCGGCGGTTCCCGTTCTGTTGTACACATCGCTCACCACCACGAGCATCGCACTCGCCGCCGAGCTCCTGCCGGGCGGCACCCGACGATTGCTCATCGCCGGCGTCGAAGATCAACCGGGTGCGACGCGCGCGCTCGCCGTACGCATGACGATGGACGCGCTCGCCCAGCGCTTCCTCGCCTCGGTCGAACGACAACTCGCCGAGTTGCCGACGTCGGTCGTGCGGGCCATCCACGCGCTCTTTGCATCGCCGCGGCGATTTCAATCGGTGGAAGACATCGCGCTCGCGTCCGCCGTCACGCGGCGTCACCTGGAACGCGTCACTCGTCGCGTGGGATTTGCGTCGTGCCGCGAGCTGCTCATCATCGCGCGCACCCTCGCCGCGTTCCGGCTGCTCCAACACGAGCATCGTTCGTTAGGCCAGGTCGCCGCCCGCCTCGACGTGCACCCGCGCGTCCTCGGCCGACAGGTGCGCACGCTGCTCGGCGCGGCATCCACGTTCGATTTGTCGCGCCTCAGTGCCGACGAGCTGCTCGACGCATGCGCTCGAGCGCTGTGTCGGCAGCCGGCGTCATCGCCGCATCCGGTCCAGATGCGTGCGCCGCGCGCGCGATCTGGCGTGTATGACGATATATGACGTTGTATGACTGCATGAGACGAACCGGCTCCGTATGTTCGCCTGCCACGATCCCCTCTGCCCGCAGGCGAACAACCGGTGGCCAAGACACGAAATCCGAAAAAGAAAGTCGTTCAGGTCCGCGTAACCCCTGCGGAAAAACTCCGCATCGAGCGCGTGTCCGGCGCGGAGAATCGTACCGTTAGCAACTGGATCTACGGGTTGATCATGCGCGAGCTGGCCGCGCGCGAAGACACGATGCAGCTCAAGGTCGCAGAGCCGAAGCACCCCTGACGCACCGCGCGCCTTCGATGCCCGATGGGTCGCCGGTATCGCCAGCCGTTGACCGTCGTGCGCGTCGACAATATGATGCTCGTGCAGGCATAATCGATCATCGGCGATGGAGTTCGCCGCCAAGTGCCGGGCCCTCCGGCTGATGACTCCTACGGTACGCTCACGCAGGAGTCTTTTTGTGCCCCAAGACCATCATCTGCTCAACGAGCATCAGCGCCGCCACTACGAGGTGCTGCTCGCCGGGCTCGAGGACTCGCTCGACGCCATCGAGGGCCTGATCGCACGAACGGGGCCGGGCGAGGCCGCCGGCATTACCCGCTACGAATCGGACTTGCCGCCCGATTTCGTCGACTCGATCCGCCCTGTCCTAACGGAACTCCGCGCGCGCGCGGCGCGCCTGGCCCGCAAGCTGTCGTTGCGCGGACAATCGCGTTCGGTCGCGCGAAGCATCCGCGCCATCCTCGTGTCCGAGATGGTGCGGCTCGAAGACAGCACGTCGGCTCGGCTCCGCGGATATGGCGCCATCGACCCGCGCGTCACGGACGTCATTGACCCGGATCTCCACGCGCTCCACGCCCTGCTCGCCTCCATACACAAGCGTCTTGCGACAACGCGAAAGGTCGACTTGTCCCGAGGCGACCAATGATCTGGTAC
>JAICLH010000267.1 GCA_025927495.1 Gemmatimonadaceae bacterium | reverse complement strand
GAGCGGCGCCCCTCCGGATCGTGCCCCACCATCATCGTCTGTTCCCCACCGCGCCGCCGAAGTCGCGATCGTCGACCCATCGGTCTGCGATGCTTGCGGACTCTGCTTACCGCTCTGCCCGCCCGCCGCGATCATGCTCCGTCGGGAAGGGCTCCATATTGACGATTCAAGTTGCACCGGGTGTCGCAAGTGCATCGCACCCTGTCCGGTGGGTGCGCTCGCGATGATCTCGCGAGAGTCGGTCCTGACGACGAACGTCGCGCCTGCGTGAGCACACGTCGCTGCGACGTACTCATCGTGGGCGCAGGACCGGCTGGATTGATTGCCGCGCGCGAGCTGGCGGCCACCGCTCCGGACCTCGACGTCGTGGTGCTGGAGCGCGACCGCGCCGTGGGCGCACCGGTTCGCTGCGGAGAGGGCGTCGGCCACGGTGGCATCGCCGAGTTCATGGATCCGACGGACGCGCCGTGGATTTCGCGGCGCATCACGCGCGTGGTCTTTGTGGCGCCGGACGGAACACAGGTGCGCGTCGCCGAGGGCGATGTGGGCTACGTGCTCGACCGCTCGCGGCTCGAGCCGGCGATCGCCGAGGAAGCCGGGCGACATGGCGCCGAGGTCGTGATCGCCACCGAGGCGACGGGCGTTGCGCGTCTCCAGAGCGGTTGGCGTGTGGCGACGCGCGGACCTTCGGGCGCCGGCAGCGTGGACGCCCGCCTCGTGATCGCTGCGGACGGCGTGGAGAGCATGGTAGGCCGTTGGGCCGGTCTCGACACGCGAGTCCCGGCTCGCGACATGGAGAGCTGCGCGCAATACGTCGTGGGTGGCATCGCGTTCGACCCTGATGCGATCTACCTGCATTTCGGTACCGAGATCGCGCCCGGTGGCTACGCCTGGGTCTTCCCCAAGGGCGTCGGCGTGGCCAACGTGGGACTCGGCATCGTCGCCTTACGCGGCCAGCGCGGACGGAGCGCGCGCGCCTACCTCGACCGCTACCTCGAGTCGTACTTCCCGACCGGCGTGCGTACCGGCTACACGGTGGGCGGCGTGATCGTGTCGCCGACGCTCGCGCGCACGGTGACGGACGCCATGATCCTCTGCGGCGACGCCGCGCACATGATCAACCCGCTCTCGGGCGGTGGGATCGTGAATGCGATGAAGGCCGGGCGTTTGGCGGCCCGCGTGGCGTTGCTCGCGCTTCGCGCCGGCGACACGAGCGCGTCGCGTCTTGCGCAATACCACGCCGATTGGATGCGGTTGTTGGGCGACGACCACGTGCGCTTTTACCGGATCAAGGAAGCGTTGGCGAAATTCGACGACGCCTTCTTCGACACCCTCGCGCGCTCGCTCAACAACATTCCCGAAGACAAACGCACGTTGGGCAGAATCTTCGCGCGCGCGTTGGTTAGGCACCCGGCGCTCTTCCCGGTGGTCGCCAAGTATTTCGTGTGAGCGCCCAATCCGCTTAAGAGGTCGTTCCAGCATCCACGACTTTGCGAGCGGGCAAGGCCGGACACGGATATTGAGAGCGCGCCCCTAACTGCTACTGTGGAAGCGTCACCAAACCACAGTCCACAGCTAGGAGCGGCCCTCATGAAACGGACGACAAAGTATGCGGGGTTGGATGTGCATCAAGCTACCACCGTGGCGGTGGTGCGCGAGGAGACGGGGCGCGTGATCGCCCGCGCCATCGTACCGACCGACGCGACGGCACTGCCGACATTTTTCCGCGGGATGCGCGGGCGGGTGGAAGTGGCGTACGAGGAAGGGACGCAGGCGCAGTGGCTCCACGACCTGCTCGCGCCGCTGGTCGCGCGCGTGGTGGTGTGCGATCGGCGCGAGGTGCGCCGGCGGGGGAACAAGAGCGACTGGCGGGACGCCGAGGAGCTCGCGGCGCTGCTGCAGCGCGGTGCCTTACGCCCGGTGTACCACGACAGCGCGCCCCGCGGCGCGGAGCTCAAGGAGCTCGCCCGGACGTACGTCACGCTGGTGGAGGACGCGACCCGCGTCATGACGCGAGTGAAGGCGCTGTATCGGGCGCGCGCCATTTCGACCAAAGGCCGCGCCGTCTACCAGCCGCGCCAGCGGGCGGCGTGGCTGGCGAAGCTGCCCGCCGGCGCCGTGGGCTTTCGCGCGACCACGTTGTATCGCGAGCTGGAGGTGCTGCTGGCGCTGCGCGCCACCGCGAAGGCCGCGCTGCTCAGCGCGGCGCGCCGGGATCCCGCGTGGGCCGTGCTGCAAACGATTCCGTTCCTGGGGCCGGTGCGTGTGGCGCTTCTGTTAGGCATCGTGCAGACCCCGTGGCGCTTTCGCACCAAGCGAAATCTGTGGGCGTACGCCGGGCTCGCGGTGGTGACGCGCACGACGGCGGAGTACACGCTCGAGGGGCTTACGCCCGTGCATCGGCGCCGGGCGCCCCTGACGCGAGGCCTCAATCGGAATCACCACCGCCTGGTCAAGGCACTCTTCAAGAGTGCCGCCACGGCGGCGGCGGCGCGGCCCGGCGCGTTACACGACTGGTATCAGCAGCGCCTCGCGCGCGGGATGCGGGAAGAGTTGGCGCGGCTCACGCTGACGCGGAAGCTCGCCGCGCTCACGCTGCACGTCTGGAAAACCGGAGACGCCTATGATCCAGCGAAGCTGACGCGGCCCGCGGGCTGAGCCCCGGGCGCGCGCGCGGCGCGGCGAGGGCCGGTCCCTCGCGTCCCGCTTCCGGCGTCCGGGCTCTGGTGCGAGAGGCAGTCTCACTCCGTTTGTTCGTCCGGCGGTCGCAGTCCGCCGAGGCACTTCGGACACTATAGGCCCTCTCGCAGAACCGGAATAAGCGTTAGGCCGGCCCTAGTCACGGCCGAGTCTCAAATAGAACCATGGTTCGCACCGCACGCGGTGCGACCCCCGAACGCTTACACACGGCCAATCGGTGCTGGAGCAGATGCGAGAGGAACGATGCCGAAAAGAACTGCACGGCGAGCACAATCGCCGCGGGCGAGTTCGTCCGCCAAGCAACCGTTAGGGCTGATTGCCGAGGGAACACCCTCTACGCAATCAGCTCGGACGAAGTCCGCCCTTGACAATCGCTCTCATAGAACGAACGGACGCCGCCGGACGAAGTTTTTGTTTGCCACATCCAATGTCTTGGTTCGTCCGTTGGTGTCCGGCCTTGTCCGCTTTCACCATCGTATCCCTTCGGTCGAGCTCGGAGTCGGACGCGGCGCACGGCAAGCTGAGTCCGGGACAGCGCGTCGCTGAATGATCGCAGTGCCAACAGCGCATCGGTTGGCGAACGTCCCCGCCAACCGATCGAGAGGAGCGAGCGGCCCGAAGCCCGGCGCGACAGGCGACCACGCGTAGACCGGCTGCCGCGGTACCGCGAGCAGGTCGCCGCTCCAAATTCGCGTGCCGCTCATGCCGACGGCGATGGAGTAGCCTTCTGCCTGCGCGATGCGATGCTCGCGTTGGGCGTGCGCGCCGAAGGGCCAGCTCAGCGCCGCGGGATCGACGTCGAGCGCTTCGCGGATCGCCGCGCGCGAACGCGCG
>JAICLH010000051.1 GCA_025927495.1 Gemmatimonadaceae bacterium | reverse complement strand
CGAGGGTCCGCACCTCGAACGGATGTCGCTCGGCCTTGTCACCTGCCACGCGTGGGACCGCGAGCGTCTTGAGAAGCGTGAGGTCGGAGAGTCGCCACACCTGCACGACGTTCGCGGTGCGCTCCGTATCCATCGGCGCGCTCGTCGTGACGATGCGATCGAGCGACGGAATCAGTGTGAGTCCGTACGTGCGGATGCGCGCACCGGGGAACGTCGAATCGCGAGACCAGCCGCTCCGCAGAAAATGTCCGTCGACGTCGAACTCGGCGATGCCGCCGGGCTGACCGGCGATGGTGCTATCGCCGAACTGCACGGTGGCCAGCACGTGTCCGTTAGGCAATCGCGCGAACGAATGGAGCCGCCGCCCGTTGGGCACGCGGTCCAGCCGCGCATGCAAGCGTGGCGCCGTCGGCGCGCTGAAGTCGATGAGGAACGACTTGTCTCCGGTGTAGTCGTTGGCGAACAGCGCGCCGTGCGCGGGAGCGGAAAATTCCGTGTGGTGCGGCATGTGGCCGCTCGTGTCCACCGTCAGCGCCGCCAGCACCGAGCCGTAGGTCGCGTGCAGAGGATTGGCATCCACCACGGTGATCATGTCGATGCCGAGCGCAGTGTCGGTCCCGGTTCCCGCCCAGACGTAGAGGTAGCGTGACGGGCCGCCGCTCGACGCCGTCGCGCGTCCGACCGTGCACGCGGCGAGGAGTACGGCCGATCCCACCCAGGACAGCGGCCTAACGGCTTCAAGAGCGGACCTCATGAACCCTCCGTGGGACGTCGAGAGTGCCTGCAGAATTTCGCGCGGGACTTCGCCTCTGCCCATCGCACGCGGCTCTCGCGATGCTGGGCTGCTGTCGAGCGGGTGTCAAGAGACCACACGTGCGCAACCAACGGCGTCCGCATCGCGCAGCAGCGTCCGTCCGACGACCAGCCACCAGATCGTCTGCAGAAATACCACGGCGCCGAAGTCATGCACATGCAGTAAGCTGCGTCCGAATTTCTGATCGCGGTGACACCAGCCCGGCGGGCTTCTTCGCTCTGGAGGACGCGGAATCAGCGGAAACAAGGGAAACGAGAGGTACTCCCCGCCTTCCTTTTCTGCGATCAGAAGCTCAGACGCGCGCCAGTGGGCGCAGGTGTCCGGCGGGCACGCCTAACAATGGCCGGACGCCGACCACCAGCCCGATGCCTCATGCGCATGCCTTCAACGACGGTGCCGCCGTTGCCATGGCGCAGGCGCTCGACCGACGACGCGCGGTAGGCATAGCCGTGCAGTCGGCGCAAGGCTCACCCAGGATGCGGGACGCCGGTCCCGGCGACGCCCTCGCTCACCGCCGCTCCGGCGCGCGGCACCCGCACGATGACGTCGTGCTGCGTCCCGTCGTCGAGCAGCGGGATTGCCGGTCCGTCGACCGATTTGCCGTCCACGCTGATGGCGGCCGCGCCGGTGGTCACATCGTCGGCCATCCGTACGACGATGACGTACACGCTCCGGCCGTAGCGATACTGGATCACGTACTCCTCCCAAGCGCGCGGAACGCAGGGACGGATCGCGAGCATCTCGCCCTGCTTCACAAAACCCAGAATCGTCTCGAGGCCCACGCGATACATCCAGCTCGCGGAGCCCGTGTACCACGTCCACCCGCCGCGCCCGACGTGACCGTCGGCCGCGTACACGTCAGCGGCCACGACGTAGGGCTCAACCTTGTACACGTCGACATCACCCGCCGTTCGCGAGCGGGTCAGCGGGTTGAACATCTGGAAGAGCTCGAACGCGCGGTCACCGTCCCCGCGGCGCGCCGTCGCCAGCGTGGCCCAGAGCGCCGCGTGCGTATACTGGCCGCCGTTCTCGCGGACGCCCGGCAGGTATCCTTTGATGTAGCCCGGATCATGGGGCGTGCGGTCGAACGGTGGAGCGAGCAGGAGAACGAGCCGCGCATTGTCACGCACCAGATGCGCGTCGAGCGAGCGCATCGCGCGCGATTGCCGCTCGGGATCGCCGTTCGCGATCACGCTCCAGCTCTGGGCCAACGAGTCGATGCGGCACTCGTCGCCTAACGCGGAGCCGAGGGGCGTGCCGTCGTCGAAGTAGGCACGCCGGTACCAGTCGCCGTCCCACGCGTCCGACTCGACCGCGCGCGCATAGGCGTCGGCCTGCGTTAGGAACTCCGCCGCCAGCGCGTCGTCGCCTCGCGCCGCGGCGTACGGCGCAAAGGTGCGCAGCGTGGTGATGAGAAACCACGCCAGCCAGACGCTCTCGCCGCGCCCGTGCACGCCGACGCGATTGAACCCGTCGTTCCAATCCCCGCCCCCGATCAGCGGCAAGCCGTGCGCGCCGGTCGTGCACGCCTTCCGCAGCGCGCGCGCGCAGTGCTCGTACACCGTCCCGGTCTCGCTCGACACGCCCGGCACCTCGTACGCCTCGTGCTCGCTCGGCTCGAGCGCGCGCATCGCGAGAAACGGAGTCGTCGCCTCCAGCACCGACCGGTCTCCGGTGACGCGTACGTAGTGGTCGACCACGTACGGAAGCCACGCCATGTCGTCCGAGAACCTGGTCCGGACACCGCGCCCGCTTCCCGGGTGCCACCAGTGCTGCACGTCCCCCTCCACGAATTGGCGGCCCGCCGCGCGGACGATGTGCTCCCTCGCGATTGCCGGCTCCGCGTACACGAACGCCATCACGTCCTGTAGTTGGTCGCGGAATCCGAACGCGCCGCCGCTCTGATACAGCGCCGACCGCGCCCACATGCGGCACGAGAGCGCTTGATACAACGTCCACCGGTTGAGCATCGCATCGAAGGCCGGCTCCGGCGTGCGCACGGTGATCACCGACAGCCGCTCCGCCCAGCCGGCTACCGTCCGGGCGACGGCCGCCCGTGCGCGCCTAACGCTGCGATATTGCTCGACGAGCTCGCGGGCCTCGGCGTCGCGCGCGCCCGCACCGAGAATGACCACCACCTCGTACGACTCTCCGGGCCCGATGTCGATCTCGCACTGGAGCGCCGCGCACGGATCGAGACCGACGCCCACCGCCCGGAGCAGATTCGGCCGAGCGCTCACCGACCCGCCGGCCGACACCGGACGGTCGAGCGCCGCCGGTGCGTTAGGCGTGCCGTTCCGGCCCAGAAACTCTCGCCGGTCGCCCGTGTACCCGATCACGCGTTCGCTTATCGCCGTGAACGCGACCCATTCGGCGAACTCGGGATCGAACGTGTTCTGCGCGAAGATCGCCCCCAGCGCCGGGTCGAACGACGTGCGCACCTGGTGCTGCGTGTGCTCCCGCATCACGCCGAGCGTGAGCTCCGCGTACGCGGTCAGGATGATCCTGCGCCGCCGGTCGTCGTCGTTAGTCACCCGCAGTAGCGAAATCTTCACCGCGTCGGACTCGGCGATGCCGCAGGTGAGATGCGTCGTGATACCCGCGTGCTCGTGCTCGAACGAGGACTGCCCCGGCTCGTGGCGCACGACGTACGGCGTGTCATCGCGGACGGGAGCCGGCGTCGCGCTCCACACGTCGCCCGTCTCGTCGTCCTGCAAATAGAGCGCGTCGCCCACCGGATCGGTCACCGGGTCGTTATGCCACGGCGTTAGGCGAAAGAGGTAGCTGCTGCCGGCCCAGGTGAATCCCGCGCCGCGCTCGGTGACGATGAAACCGCCGCGCGGGTTCGCGATGACGTTGGACCACGGCGCCGGTGGGACGTGATCGCCGCGCACGGTGATCTCGTAGGCACCATCGCGCGCAATGCCGCCGAAGCCGTTGGACCCGGGCGCCGGAACCGGGTCGCCGCCGCGCGCGTCGGACGCGCGCCGAAAGGGCTGGGACACGCGCGATCCTCTCGACCGTCCTTCTGCGCGAAGACGCGAGCCCAGTCGCCGGAGCGGACGCACGGCCTGCGCGGCGCGTCGTCCCGATGCCCGCAGCGGCGTGGAGAACTCGCCGCCATCATCCTCGTCGCGCTCGTCGGCCGGCTTCGAGGCCTGGATGATCCGGCCGAGCGAACGGCCGTCGCACGGCACGTGCACGCGCGCGGTCGCACGCAGCATCAACAGGTCCGCGGCGCTCAGCAGATCCCGGCGCCGCACGAACGCACCGCCCGGCCGGTCGGTAACGATCGAGTCGCTCGACGCCCACAACGTCGCAATGATCTGGTCGTTCAGCACCTGCATGTACGTGTGCGCTTGTTCGTTCAGCACCACGAGATCGACCGTCATGCCGTGGCGCCGCCAGAAGTGATGCGCCGCGAAGAGTTGGCGGAGTGTCGGCAGCCCATCCGCGGAACCGATCGTGGCCAACACGATCGGCCAGTCGCCCGAGATTCCGTTAGCCCAGAGCCGGGCTTGCGATCCGTAGTTGCGGCGGAGCTCCGCTTGCGGTGCGCGCATCTCCGGACACGAGTAGAACAGATTGCCGGCCAGCTCCTGGAAGCCGGCGGCGTCCGCGGGACTGATCTTGAGCTCGTTCAGTTCCACCTGAGCCGACGTCCACGCCAGGTCGAGCGCGCGCTGCGCCGCGTGCGGATCGTGGTAGCGACCGGCAAGTTCGAACGCGCGCTCGCGGCTCGTCGCGACGAGCGTCGTGAACGCGACCGATGCCGATTGGCCCGCCGCCAGTCGAACGCGCGTGCGCAGCGCGAAGATCGGATCGAGCACGGCACCCGTCGTGCCGGAGAGCGTACCGTCGGTTTCGAGCGCCACCGGCTCGCGCGTCGAGCGGCCGCGGCCGAGGAATCGCGCGCGATCGGTCTCGCAGCTCGTTAGGCCGACGCGCTCCGGGCCCGTGTCCACGACGTGCACGCACCACAGCGCCCGGTCGTCGGGCGAGCGCGGACGACGAATGGCCGTGATCGCCGAGCACCACGCATGCCACTCCGTTTCGACGAACAGATTCCCGAATGCCGGATGTGCCCGGTCCGCATCGGGCGGCGCAAGGACGATCTCGCCATAACTCGTCAGCTCCACGTCGCGCGATGCATCCGAGTTGTTGGTCACGACGATCCGCCTAACTTCAGCCGCGTCGTCCGGCACCACGCCGATCTCCGTTCGTGTTTCAATGTCGCCATCGGTACGATGGAACGTGACACGATCCGTGGACAAGTACGCCTTGTACCAGTCGGCCTCGGCACACACGGGCTGGTGTGCGGCCGACCACACTGCCCCGCGCGTGATGTCCCTCAGGTAGCAGAATTGCCCGCTCTGATCTCGCGTGCCGTCCGCCCGCCAGCGTGTGACCGCGAGATCCTCGAATCGGCTGTAGCCGCCGCCCGCGTGGCTCACCATGATCGTGTACGGCGGACGTCCTAACAGTGCAATGTGCGGCTGCGACGCGTCCGGTGTGTCGATCTCGCGCACCGCGGCCCGCTCCATGTCGGAGGCCGGCGGTGCCTCGTCGGCCCGCGAGATCTGCGTCTCCTGCAGCTCGAGCCGTCGCGGAATGCGCTCGTGCAGCAGCAAGCTCGCCGATCGCACCATCGCGTCGGCGTGAAAGCGGCGTTGCCACACGTCGGCGGCGAGCGCGTTCGTGAGCGCAACGAGTCCCATGCCGATGTGATGCGCCATGTACGTGCGCACCACCGCGTACTTGCGCCCCGGCTCGGGGCGCGAATAGTCGAGGGCATCGCGGAATCCGTAGGGCCCGAGCGCGCCGTTGCGCTCGAGCGTCCGCAAGTTTGCCAGCGCCTCCTGCGGATTCACCATCACGGCGAGCACCGATGCGTACGGAGCGACCACGAGTTCCCGCGCCAGTCCGCGTTTGAGCGCGAGATCGGGAACGCCGAAGGCGCGGTACTGATACGTGAGATTCCGATCGCGGAGATTGTACGCACTCTCGCTGATGCCCCATGGCACGCCGCGACTCGCGCCGTATGCGATCTGCCGGTGCACAGCGCCGCGACAGGTCTGGTCGAGTACCGTGAACGGGAGCGACTCCATCACGAGCACGGGCATGAGGTACTCGAACATGCTCCCGCTCCACGATACGAGCGCCGTCGCGCCGGCGGCGTGCGTCAGCGTGCGCCCGAGACGGAACCAGTGCTCCACCGGGACTTCGTTCTTGGCGACGGCAATGAAGCTCGCGAGACGCGCTTCGGACGCCAGCAAGTCATAGTAGGATCCGTCGAGCGAGTGCGTGCTCTGCTGGTATCCGATCGCGAACAACCTGCGCGCCGGGTCGAACAGGAAGCGGAAGTCCATTGCCGCCGCCAGCTCCGAGGCGCATCGGGCGATCACCTCGATGCGCGCGAGCAACGAGGCCGCGGCCGGCGAGTGCGCGCTCAGTTGCCGGAGCGTGGCGCGGCTCGGCGCGGGTGCGCCCTGAGCCGTGGCTCCCACGAGCAGGTCGTGGAGCGCCTCATGCTCGGCGATGAGACGCAAGCCCCAACCGATCCACTCGGCGACCGGCGCCGCCTCACCGGCCGCGGCCGCGCCGGATTGCAGCGTGCCTAACGCTCTGCCTAACGGCGTCGCGGCGGCGGCGAGGGGTGCCGCCGGCCGGTCGGTGCCGGCGAGCGCGCCTAGCGCGAGCGCCAGTTCCGTCTCGGCCGCCACGAGCGCGCGCCGCGCGTCGGGCGCGCGCCCGTCGTCCGCGTTGGTCAGCGCGCCCAGCCGCTCCTGCGCGATCCGGCACGCCGTCTCGAGGCCGCGGCGCACGCGCCCATCCCCCACCACGTCGTCCGGAATCGTCAGGCATGCCTGCCGCAGCGCGATCAGATGTCCGGCCAGGTTCCCGCTGTCCACCGTGGAGATGTACGCGGGCTCGAGCACGTTCAGGTCGTGCAGATCGTACCAGTTGTAGAGGTGCCCCCGGAAGCGGCGCAGGCCGTCGATGGAACGGAACGCCAGCTCCAACCGTCGCGTCATGTCCTCGACGGTGATGAAGCCGAGGTCGTACGCGCTCGTCGTCGCCAACAGCTGGAGGCCAATGTTGGTCGGCGACGTCCGCATGGCCAGCACCGGCGACGGATCCTCCTGAAAATTGTCCGGCGCCAGCCAATTGGTGTCGGCGGTGACGAAGCGGTCGAAGTAGCGCCAGTGCAGCAAGGCGTATCGCAACGCTTCGAGGCGTCTCGCCGGCGACAGCCGGAGACGGTTAGGCGTGGCCGGAGCGCTCAAACTGTCTGCTATTGCCGGCGAGGCAATCCACAACGCCACCAACGGCACAACCGAAATGGCGAGCTGCCACAGGCGCAGGCTCGTCTCGCGCGGCAAAGCGCCGATCCACTGCGACACTGCCAGCGATCCGACGGACCAGCGAGCGAGTGCTAACGAAGTCACCAGGACCAGCACGCCAACCGCCATCGCAACCGCGGGCCACATTGCACGCCACACGGAGCGCGACGACTTCGACGCAAGCCGCTCGGCGAACGATGCCGGTTGCCACTCGAGCAGGCGGCGCTTCGTCACGGCCAGTCGCCACAGCGTGCGGACGATGGCATCCATCGAGATCCACGCCTGATGCGGCAAGAAGACGATCGCGAGCGCCACCTGCTGCGCGCTCGTCACCGCGTCCCGCCCGACGGCGGCGTAGTAGGCTCGCCACGACTTGTCGATGGGCAGGCGGAGCGCGAGCAGCAGCGACACGATCCACGGCGCCGCGAGCGCGGCAAGGCCCAACAACGTCCAGCGCACGGGCGAACCGGGCAACACCGTCCATCCCGCAATCAGAAACGCGAGGAGCGCCATCTCGACCGTGCTGCGCCGCAGGTTGTCGAGAATCTTCCATCGCGACAGCAGCGACAGCCGGTTAGGCTCCGGACCATCGGGACCCGGCACCCGCGACGTCAACCAGCGCAGCAACTGCCAATCGCCGCGAATCCACCGATGCTTGCGCCGGGCGTGCGTGAGATAGCGGGCCGGGTAGTCGTCGTAGACGGTGATGTCGGTGGCGAGTCCGGCTCGCGCGTAATTCCCCTCGATCAAGTCGTGCGACAAGAGCGTGTTCTCGGGGAAGCGGCCGTGCGTCGCCTGCTCGAACGCATCGACGTCGTAGATCCCCTTCCCCGTGAAGCTTCCCTCGCCGTACAGATCTTGGTAGACATCGGACACGGCGGTCGTGTACGGATCGACGCCGGGATGTCCCGAGTGAATGGCGGCGAAGCGCGACCGGTACGCACTGGGAAGCGAGACAGCGACGCGCGGTTGGAGAATGCCGTAGCCGCGCACGACGCGACCGCGCGCCGGATCGTACACTGCGCGATTGAGCGGATGCGCCAGCGCCCCGATCAAGTGCGGCGCCGCGTCAGGCGGAAGAACCGTGTCGGCATCGAGCGTGATCACGTACCGCGCGTGCCGGATCGCTCCGGTCTCCCCGACGATCACCGAGAAAACGCCCGCCGTGCCGTCGCGCAAATAGCGGTTGAACTCCGCGAGCTTGCCGCGTTTTCTCTCCCAACCCATCCACACGCCCTGCCGCGCGTTCCAGCGACGAGGCCGGTGGAAGAGATAGAACGCGTCGTGCGTGTTGGGCGCGTACTTGTCGTTCAACTCGTGCACCGCTCGCACGGCCGCATCGACGATCGACGCGTCCCGGGCGCTCGTCTCTGTCGGCGAATCGGTGAAGTCGCTCAGGATGGCGAAATGCAGATGGGCATCGCGATTCGCGAGAAACTGCACCTCGAGATTCTCCATCGCCTCGCGCACCGCATCGACGCTCCCAAACAGAGTCGGGATGACCACCACCGTCCGGTACTCCGCCGGCACGCCGTGCTCGTGCAGGTCCAGCTTGGGCAGCACGCGCGGCGGCAGAAACGCGGTGACGAGCTGGTTCAGCACGTTGACGGCGATGTCGTTGGCCGGGATGAGGCCGAAGAGCACGACGGCGATCCACTCCGTTCGCGCATCGGCTCCGGCCAGCCACAGCACGGCGCCTAACGCGACCAGCGTGCCGGACACGATGCCGCCGGCGAACACCACGTTGGGATGCCGCAGCACCCAGCGGTGCACCGATTCGCGCACCGTGGCGTGGTAACCCGTGGCGCGCTCGAGGGCCTCGCGCCCGTCGTCGATCAGATAGTAGCCCACGTGTGCGCGAGAGCCATCGGCCACGCCATCGGTCGTCGCCGCGCGCGCCAGATCCACCGCGTGCTGCGCGACGGCCTCTTCGGGTTGGCGGGTCCGCTTGGCGATCCGCTCCACGGCATGGCGATATTCGTCCCGCGTTCTGAACGTCATGCGCGCGTACACGCCCGACGGATCCTGGCGGAGCACCGCCTCCGTGCGGCTCTGGCGGTCGACGAACGTCCGCCAGTCCGTGCTCGCCACCGCGCGCAGGCTCGTGATGCTGTTCGCCATCATCATCTGCGTCAGCGCCAGCCGCTCGGTGGACCGCGCGCCGGCTTCTTCTGCCGTTAGGCCGTCTTCCGCGATCCATTGTTCGAGCCGCACGAGCGGCGGAAATGATCCGCGTGCCAGACGGAGCTGCTGCAGGAATCGGGAGACGAAGGTCGCGGTGAGCGGCGGGTGATCCGCCACGAACGTGTCGAGCGCCGACGCGAGCGGCTTCGGCCCCTCGTCGCTGGCGTCGCGAATGCGTGCCGCCCACTCGTCCGCACCAGCGATTTCGTCCAGGCGCCGTACCGTTCTGAGCGCCATGCGCCTAACGTTTTCGATGAGGCCGAGCCGGAGCATGGCCGGCATCGCCCACAGCTCGCCGATGGACAGCGGCGCGATCTGTTGAAACGCGCTCACGAAGAGGTCGACGTTTTCGAGGTCGACGCGCCCCTCCGTGTGAGCGATCAACGTCGTCGCCAGCTCGTACACGCGCGGATAGCCGGCCAAGGGTCCGCCGGCGAGCTCGGGCAGCTCGCGGTAGTAGCCGCGCGGCAAGCTCTCGTGCACCTCCTGGATGTGCTCGTGCACGACGAAAAAGTTGTCGAGCAACCATTCACCGGCCGGCCCAACGTCGCGATCGCGGGCGGCTTCGACAGACAGTCGCGCGCGCGCGTCGTCCAGAATGCGACGCGTCCCGTTGAGCCTCGTGAGCAGGCGCGGCCGGCGCCGGCGCTGCGGCGCCGCGCTCACGCGCTGCTCGAGCGCCACCTCCTGTGCTCGCTCGGCCTGATGGTCGACGCCTAACAGCTCGCCGCGGATCGGCCCGGCGAGCAGGTCATCCGCTCGATCGGACCGGCCTGCGAAGATGCGCGAGAGAATGTGCGGACGTGCGGTGGGACGCATTACCTCGAGAACGCGAGACAGTCCGGAATCAACTCACGTTCCGTTCCGGTTGGGCGGACTCCCCATAGCCTGAGCCATCCGCCGTCCAAGCGCTCGAGCGCGCACGACATCCAGCCGTGCTGCTCGGCGAGGTACCGGTTCGCGGCCAGGCGGTCCAGCAGCGCTGCGTGCGCTGCCCAACCGTCCCCGCTCACCTCCCGGCTGTCGATTGCCTCCCATCGCGCATACAGCGTGTCCAGGGAAACCAGGGAATTGGACATTGGGTCCTCGGATGATGGGAGACCGTGGTACGACTCGGCGGCGCCGCGCGGTTCCAGGGCTATCTGCAATGTAGCGACTGCCGTCGCCCACGGGACGATGCCGGCGCGCGGCCGGCGCGCGCCGGCACCGATACGTATTGACCAATTGATCAATACATGGTACTATTCATTGGTCGCTTGGTCAATCCGACTTCAGCTGTTCTCCCGGTGCGGGGCGCTGCCGTCACGGCGATTGTTATCGATCGTTCCCAAGCACGCTCCCATTGGAGGGTCTATGCGCTCTGCCCGACTCCTCACCCTCGCCGCCATCGCATTCGCGGTGTGGGGCTGTAATCCGTTCCACCACCAACGCGCCGTCGAAGTCAGCAACGGCGACGTGAATCTCAACTCGCGCTGGCACGCCAACCTCGCGAGTCCGGCCGACCTCGCCGGAGCAGTCCAGATGAAGGGGTCGGCGTCCATGGCGCCGAGCGCGACAAGCGGCAAGACGACCGTGTCGCTCGACGTGTCCAACGCGTCCCCGGGCGGCGTTCATCCCTGGGCCGTGCACCGCGGCAAGTGCGGCGCCGATAACGGAGTGTTCGGTGGCATCGAAGCGTATCAGCCGGTGACGATCGAGGGCGATGGACACGGCTCGGCGGTCGCGACACTCCCGGTCGAAACGCCGACCGTGGGCAGCTTCTTCGTGAGCGTGCGGGCGTCTGCCGCCAATCCGGAAACGGTGGTCGCGTGCGGAAACCTGGCGCCGCCGACGCCCTGACGAACGGCCAGCGCTCGTTAGGCATTATACCACGTGAGCGCGACGACAGTCGTTAGCACGAACCCGCGTCACACGGACGACGGACGCTCCGTCCGTGTGATCGCCGTCGGCGCTTCGGCGGGCGGGCTCGATGCACTCACCCAGTTGCTCGGCCGCCTCCCCGCCGACTCCGGACTGGCATACGTGCTCGTCCAGCACCTCGATCCGGCACACGAAAGCATCCTCGCCGAATTGCTCGCGCGCGCGACCAGCATCCCCGTGATGCAGGCCACCGACGGGCTGCGCATCGAGGCTGACCACGCCTACGTCATTCCTCCAGGCGCCCAGATGACGCTGGCGGATGGACATCTCAAGCTCGCCCCTCGCGAGCGGATGAGTGGTCCGGCGCGATCGATCGATGTGTTCTTCCGTTCCGTCGCCGATGTGCACGGCAGCGATGCGGTCGGGGTCGTGCTCTCGGGCACCGGCTCGGACGGCGCCTTGGGACTCGAGGCGATCAAGGCCGCGGGCGGGATGACCTTCGCGCAGAATCCCGCATCCGCCGCCTACGATGGAATGCCTCGCGCCGCCGCGGCCACCGGCTGCGTGGACTTCGTTCTGACGCCCCCCGACATCGCCACGCACCTGACGCGCATTGGCCACCCGCTCGCCGATCGCCCGCCCGACCCCATGCCCGCGACGCAATCCGCCGACGCGCTCGCCCCGATACTCGACATCGTTAGGCAACGGACGGGCGTCGACTTTGCGCAGTACAAGGTAGGCACCATCCAGCGGCGCGTCCTGCGACGCATGGTGATGGGCAAGGCGGACGCCGTCGACGACTACGTCGAGCTGCTCCAACGCAACGCGGCAGAAGTGGACGCCCTGTACGCGGACCTCCTCATCAGCGTCACGCGATTTTTCCGCGATCCCGACCTGTTCGCCGTCCTCTCCAAGTCGATCTTCCCCGAGGTGCTGAAGCGACGGGAGCCGAACGAGCCGATTCGTGTCTGGGTGCCCGGATGTGCCACCGGCCAGGAAGCGTACTCTGTTGCGATCTGCGTTGTCGAATCGCTCGGGAGCGCTCCTCTCTCGACGCCGATTCAGGTGTTCGCCACGGATCTCAGCGACGCCGCGATTGCGAGCGCTCGAGCGGGACTCTACCCGCACGCCATCGAGACCGACCTCTCGCCCGAGCGCCTGCGTCGTTTCTTCGTCAGGGAAGCGCATGGATACCGCGTCGCCAAGGCGATCCGCGAACTGTGCGTGTTCGCGCCGCAGAACATCACGAGCGATCCGCCGTTCTCGCAGCTGGATCTCATCAGCTGCCGCAACGTGCTCATCTATCTGCAGCCTGACTTGCACGAGCGGATCTTCGCGCTCTTCCACTATGCGTTGAAACCCGGCGGCATCTTGGTGCTCGGGAATTCCGAGTCGGTCGGCGTGGCCTCCGCGATGTTCACCCCCTTGGACAAGCATTTGCGCATCTACGCTCGACAGAACACACCGGGTCGCCCACACTACCTGGACTTCCCGGCGTCCCGGAAACCGAACGCGCAGGCGGTGGTCTCGGCGAAGGACGCGCGCCGGGCGCAATCGGCGACCGAAACACAGCGCGCCGCCGACCAGATCGTGCTCGGCAGCTACGCGCCGGCCGGCGTCGTCGTGGACGACCACTTGCAGGTCGTGCAGTTCCGCGGGCGCACCGGCGCGTATCTCGAGCCGGCGGCGGGCACCGCGAGCTACGACCTGCTCGAGATGGTTCGGCATGATCTCCGGGCCGAGCTGCGGACGGCGATCAACAAGGCGCGCACGGAGGCCAACGTCGTGCGCGCGGAGAGCATCCCGGTCCACGACGACGCCGTTCCCCGATATGTCGACCTCGAGGTCATTCCATTCAAGGTCATCTCGTCCGCTGCCCAGTTCTTCGTGGTGCTGTTCGAGGATGTCGACCGCGCGATCGCGACACGGCGCCGCGCACGCGAGCGCCGCGTGCGGCGGCGCACCGAAGGCAAGCACGGCTCCGTTAGGCTGTTGGAGGGCGCCGGCGGCGACGTCGTGCAGGAGCTGGACGCCGCCAAGCGCCGCCTGCAGGAAATCGCGGACGAGCACGGACTCGCCATCGGCGAGCTGCAAGCGGCCAACGAAGAAGTGCAATCCGCCAACGAGGAATTGCAGAGCACGAATGAAGAGCTGGAGACGGCGAAGGAAGAGCTCCAGTCGGCGAACGAGGAGCTGGCGACGCTGAATGACGAGCTGCGAGCCCGGAACGGCGAGCTCGGCACCCTCAACGACGACCTGACGAATCTCCTCACCAGCATGCACATCCCCGCGGTCATCGTGGGCACCGATCTGCGCATCCGCCGCTTCACCGCGGGCGCCGAGCGCCTCATGAACATCGTGCCAACCGATGTCGGACGGCGAATCGGCGATCTCCACGCGAACGTCGACGTTCCGGAGCTCGAGAAGTTGATCGCCGAAGTCGTCACCACACTCGCCGTTCGCGAGCGGGAGGTGCGCGACACCCGCGGCCGCTGGTATTCGATGCTCGTCCGCCCGTACAAAACCGCGGAGCAGCTGATCACCGGCGCCGTGATCGTCTACCAGGACATCGACGAACGCAAACACCACGCCGAGCACGTCGACGAGGCACGCCGCTACGCCGAAGCCATCATCGAGACCGTCCGCGAGCCCTTGCTCGTCATCGATGCCTCGTTCCGCGTGCAACGCGCGAATCGCGCGTTTTACGAGATGTTCGAGACGACCGCCGCCGAGACCGGCGCGCGGTCGCTGTTCGAGTTAGGCGACGGACAATGGGACATCCCGCCGATCCACCGCCTGCTGGAGGACGTGCTCCGGACGGAAACGGGGGTCACCGACATCGAAGTCGAGCACGTGTTCCCCGCCATCGGGCGGCGCGTCGTGATGCTGAACGGCCGGCGCATCGCCTTCGACGGCGGCAGCGCGCCGCTCATCCTGCTCGCGATCGAGGATGTCACGGGCCGCCGGGATTTCGAGCGGCGCGAGCGCTTCCTAACGGAAGCCGCCGGCGTGTTCGCGCGCGCGGACGGCTACGACGCGACCATCGAAGCGATCGCATCGATTGCCGTGCCGGCCATCGCCGAGTGGTGCATCGTCGACGTGAGCGAGCCGGACGGAACGGTGCTGCGCGCTGAAGTCGTCTACCACGAGGCCGACCCGAACGGCATGAGCGGCCCGGCGGCGAGACGGGTTGCCATCGCGCCCGAGCATCCGGTGGCGACAGTACTGCGCACGGGCCAGTCGCTTCTGCTCGAGGAGGTACCGCCGTCGTTTCTGGCGTCCGGCGCATGGCCCGACGAAGAGCTCGCACGCATCCGCGCACTCGATCCGCGATCCGTGGTCATGGTGCCGCTGCGCTCGGGCGCTCGCATTCTCGGCGCGATCACCCTGGCCTCAACGCGCTCGGGCTTGGCGCGCCGCTACTCGCGGGAGGACCTGACCGTCGCGGAGGAATTCGCGCGTCGGGCCACGCTCGCCATCGAAGCCGCCACACACTATCGAGACATGGCGACCGCTCGCCTGGTCGCCGAGGCGGCCAACCGCGCGAAGAGCGAGTTCCTGGCGATGATGAGTCACGAGCTCCGCACGCCGCTCAACGCGATTCTGGGCTACGTGCAGATCATGCAGTTGGAAATCAGCGGCCCGGTCACCGAAGCCCAACGCAAGCACCTTCGCCGAATCGAAGAGAGCCAACGGCACCTCCACGGCTTGATCGAGGACGTCCTCGCGTTCGCCAAGATCGAAGCCGGGCACGTCGACCTCCAGCTGACCGACCTCACGGTGCACGAAGTGCTCGCCGAGGCCACCGCGTTAGTCGGTGTCCAGATGCATCGGAAGGAGCTGCGATACGAATACACGTCGTGCGACGACGCGGTGCTCGTGCATGCCGACGGGGCCCGCGTGCGTCAGGTCGTCCTCAACCTGCTCTCCAACGCGATGAAGTTCACGGATCCGGGCGGACAGATCACAATCGCGTGCGTTCCAGGCGAGGCCGACGTCATCATCCGCGTCTCCGACACAGGCATCGGCATCCCCCAGGACAAGCTGGAGCTCATTTTCCAACCGTTCGTGCAGCTCGACAGCACACTCACGCGCAAGGCCGATGGCACGGGCCTCGGCCTGGCGATCAGTCGCAGCTTTGCACGCGAGATGGGAGGCGATCTGACGGCGACCAGCGTCGTTGGCGAGGGCTCCGTCTTCAGTTTGCGTCTTCCGCGATGTGCGCGGCCGACCGAGGCGCCCGCGTGACCCACACCACTGCAGAGGACGGGCTCAAGTCTGTCACGCCGCTCGAATTCTCATGCTTCGCGCTGCTGGACTCGATCCGCGCCCGGGGCGTGACGAGCATGTCGTTGGCCATTCCGCGCCTCAGGCGAGAGCGTCATCTCAGCGCAGGCGAGGCGGCGTCGGTGCTTCGGCGCTGGGCAGAGCAATACGACTCGTCGCATGCCGGCGCCGCGCTCTTCGGGCGCGAGGCCTGCCCCGATTTGTGACCGTGCGTGACCGCACCCCAACGCGCGGCCGGCGAACGAACGACGGCGCGGGTCTCGTGACCCGCGCCGTCGCGCGCTCGTGCGTTCCACGGCACCGTTCAACGGCGCAGCGCCGTGCCGTTAGGCCGTCAGTCCGATTGACGCGACTGCGCCGCCATCGGCGCTGTTTCCGCCGGGCTTGCGCCACGGCCGAGGTTCTGCGGCGAGGACGGTGCCGCGCCCGTGCCGGCTGTGACGCGCACGTTCTTCGGCTTCGAGACCCGAGATTTCGGCACGTGCACCTGCAAAACGCCGTTCTCGACGTCGGCAAGGATATTCTCGCCGTCGAGCCCTTGCGGCAGCTGGAAGCGCCGCAGGAACGACCCGTAGTTTCGTTCGACGAGGTGGTACCGTTCGTCCTCGCCCACGCTCCGCTCGTCGATGCGCTGACCCTGGATGGTCAGGACCCCGTCCAGCGCACTGACGTCGACTTCCTCCGGCTTCAGTCCCGGCAGCTCGACGACGAACGTCAGCTCCGTGTCGGTCTCGCAGATGTCGACTGCCGGCATCCATGCGTGCGATCCAGCCGGACCGTGTCCGAAGGTATCCTCGAACAGTTTATCGATCTCACGCCGCAAGCCAAACACCGGGGCGCTCCGGGTCGTCGCAGTTGCATACAGCATACTCAGCTCTCTTTTGCGGGGAGCCCTGCCTACGCATCACCGGAGAGCCGGGCCCCGAGGGCTTCCAGTTCATCGGTTGCGCGGCTGCCCTCCGACCCGCTCTCCAGGGCGCACGCGCCGGTATTGACCAAGCGGTTAATACATGCTAACATACATTGAACAATTGGTCAATAGACAATTCGGCCACAACCGACAGGAGACTGGCACATGCCGGGACAGAAAGCACCAGAGGAAACTCGCCGCGAACAGATCCTGACGGCGGCGCACACCGTTGCTTCGCGACACGGGATCGACGGACTGACCGTCCGAGCCGTTGCGAGCCGGGCGAAGCTCAGCCACGGGCTCGTCCTCTTTCACTTCAAGCGCAAGGATGAGCTGGTGACCGCACTGCTCGACCGCGTGCTCGAGACGACCTTCCTGCTCACCGTATCGGAGCAGGTCCTCGAGCTTCCCGACGCCCGCGATCGTTTCGTTGCCGCGATCCGGCAGGAGATGGATCGCCTCTCGCAGGAGCCGCGCCGGATGCGGCTGTTCTTCGAGTACTGGGCGCTCGGCTCGCGACATAGCCGCGTGCGAACGAAGGTCAGCACCGCGCTGTCGAGCTATCGCGCGGCATTTCGGACATTCGCCGAGGATGTGTTGCGGACGGATGCGTCGCGGTTCAGCGACGTGACGCCGGAGGGGCTGGCCGCCATCGCGGTGAGTCTCATCTATGGGTGCGCAGTCCAGGCCATGATCGACCCGGCGGGTTTCGACATTTCGGCGTACCGGGCGTCGGCGCAAGGCGTGCTGGGACACTCCGGCACCCGTGCGACGAAGCGCGGCCCCCGCGTGCTCGCCGCCGCCATACCGGCCTAACGCAGTGCCGCCGCGCCGTGGCGCGTCGCGGCCCGCATTGGCCGGCTTCGCCTCATCGCGACATCAGCACGCGGGCGACGAGAAACGCGAGCAGGACGAGCAGCACCCATGTGCCGATCTTGACCATGGCGCTGCTCTTGCTGCGCGTGCACTGGCTCATTCGCCACGGGCAATCGCCGTCGAGTTCCCGAGGCGGATATCCGCCCCTCGGCGCGTTAGGAAAGGCGCGCGGCTGGCCGGGGTCGAGAACCTGGAAGGATTCGCTGCGGTGACCGGGCATGGCGCGCCTCGTTTGGTGGGGGCGTCGCCAGAAGCGCCGGCACAAAGACCATCGCGCTGGTGACT
>JAICLH010000165.1 GCA_025927495.1 Gemmatimonadaceae bacterium | reverse complement strand
TAACGGCCGAGTGGTTTGCAGGAGCGTGCCCAGGTCGGCGAGCGCGACGCTGTCGGCCGACACTTCCGCATCGATCGCTTCATGCTGCGGCACGGTCCCGCGCACGCGGAACACGCCGCCCGTCGTGCTGCGCATCACGGCTGAATCCGTCGCGAGACCGTTGCTGTCGGATACGATGTGCGTGGGCATCGCCAGGTGCCACGCGTGATCCTTGAGCGTCGCACCCGCGGTGTCGATCGTGAGGCGGATGGCCGACGAATCGCGCGCGAACGCGACCTGCGCACCAGCGCGGTACGCCCCGCGCGCGGAATCGGCCACCACCACCACGCCGATCGACCCGGATGACCGGTCGGCGAGCAGCACGGAGCCCGCGACGCTGTCCAGCCGGATGTGGGCGATCACGACGCTGTCCATCGCGCCCGACATCGTGCCCGCCGGCGCATGCGGGAGCCCGTGAAACGCGTACGCCCCGCTCACGCGGGAGACGACGTTGTCGCCGTACGAAAGGTTCTGGCCGGTGACTGTCCCGCGCGTCTCCATCGTGTCGATCGACCCCGTGAGGATGCCCTCGCCGTGCAGGGTGCCGCTCAACTCATCCGGCGTGTCGGTCGCATCGGCCGTCGTGTCGGCCTGTCCGTCGCCGGTCGGGGTCTCGACCGACAGGCCGAGCATCGGTGCGAGCGCGCCTAACGAATCGACGTCGACGATGTAATGCAGCGAGTCGGGCGTTTGCGGGCGGAGCCCGATGGCGCCGGTCGCCGTGGCGTGCAGGAGATTCGTCTCCACCGCCATCGAGTCCACGCGCATCCGGCCGTCGCCGAACGTCAGCGCCGCCGTCGACCGCCGGATGTCGATCGAATCGACCCGCGATGAGTCGAGCATGACCGAGGCGGTCCCGACCAAGTTAGGCACAGAGTCGCCGTGCACGTCGGCGACCATGGTGCCCGTGATCAGCCCCGGCGGCAGCGTCGAATCCGCCATCAGCAGCGCGAGGTCGAGCCCCCGCGCGGTGAACGTCGCCTTCGCGCCGTACGTCGGCGGCTCGAGGTTGAACACGCCGTCCGCGCCCAATTGGCCCGCCGGACCCGCGAGCGACGTGCGCAGCTCGAGGTCGGCCGTCGTGCCGCGCGCGACGAGCGGCCCCGTGTACTCGCCGCGAAACTTCACGCCCGGGTACGAGCGCGCGAGCGTGGTGAACGAGAGCGGCGACGCGACGAGATCCACGTCGAACGCGGTCGTCGCGCCATACGTCACGCGACCCTGCCCCGTGACGTGCGTCGGGGGCCCGGGCCCGTCGCGTTGCGTGAGGTCCGCGCTGCTGAACCGCACGTCGGTCCACACCGAATCGAGCGTCGTGGTGCCGCTGATCGTCCCGCCTAACTTGGCGAACGAAGGAAACAGGAAGTGAATCGTGCGCAGGTCCAGCGCCTCGAGGTTCACGTGCAGCCCCAGGAACTTGGCCGCCGACGGCCTGAGGATGTCGAGTGCACCGCCGCCCGCGGCCAGCCGCGTCACCGCGCCCGGTACGTGCTCGTCGGCGAATGCGAGGCGCGCGTCGTCCACCGCGAACCGGTTGAGCGGACCGCCGCGCGCGCGCACCGTTCCCGAGAACTGCCCCTGCCAATCGACGGGAAACGCGCCGCCGTTGAACGCACGCAGCAGATCGAAGTCCAACGGCGCGACCGTCACGGACAGATCCTTCACGGCGAGCACCGGGCCGCCCACCGCGAACGTCATCGCGCCCTCGAGGCGAGACCGCGTGGTGCGGACGTCCATGTCGCTCAGCACGTAGTCGAGCACGTGCAGGTTGGTGCTGTCGTTTCGAATCGTTAGGCGTAGCCGGCCGCCCCCCGTGCGCGGCAGCGTCGGATACACCCACGCCACATCCGCCAGCGACAGCGAATCGCCGGTCACGTGCACGTCGTACCGCGTCGGCAGATCGCCGCCCCACCACACTTTGCCCGTCGCCTCGCCCGTGCTCCCCGGCAAATCGAAATGATGGAGCGCGAGCCACACCGAGTCGCCGCGAATGGTCACCGGGCCCGCCACGTGACGCAGCCGGAACGGCGGATCATCGATATCGACGCCGAGCGAATCGACTTGCACGAACCGCCCGCTGCTGTCCGGATCCGCGATGCGTACCGCGGGCGCGACGAGCTCGAGGTGCGTGAATCGGCGCGTCTGCTTCACGCCTTCGCTGGTTCGGCGGATCACATGTGACGGATCGTGCAGCGCCACGCGGATCGCGCTGTCCCGTCGCGCGCCGTGCAGCGAGTCGGGGGCGTCCCACCGCTGGGTGAGGATCACCGTGCCGTCGTGAATCGTCACCGACGACATCACGATGTAGTCGCCGAAGCGCAGCTCGCGCGGCTGCGGCACGCCCCGCACGATGGGCGTACTCGGCGTGCTCGGAAAGATGTGCTGATAGTTCCACGTCTGATCCGCGTGGCGCCGCAGATTGATCACCGGATGCGACAGCTCGACCGACGACAACCGAACGCGCTTGTCCACGAGATCGCGCAGATCGTAGTGCAGCTTGATCGGCCCCGATGCGACGAACAGCGAATCTTCGGCGTCGCGAATCGAGAGCGAGTCGATCGTGAACCCGCTCAACAGATTGCCGCCTAACCGGCCGATGTACAACGAGCCCTTGCCGCGGAGCGCCTCGACGAGCGTCTGCTGCACGTAATCACGAACCCACGCCCGGCCCACGTCCGTCTGCGTGAGCGCGAGCAGGAGGCTCACCACCGCCAGGCCGATGAGGAACAACAGGCCCGCGCTGACGATCGCGACCAGCCGGCGGCGCGTCATCCTAGAACGCCTGGCCGATGCTGAAGTTGAAGGTCAGCCGGCTGAAGAAGGAGCCCGTGTTCACCGGACGAAAACTCGACGGACAATCGACGCCCGGGACCACGACGCCGCGGTCGAACGGATTGTTGGGACTCACGCACCGGAGTGCGTCGCTCGTCCGGTCCACGAAGTACACCGAGCCGAGCGAGGACGGATAGGGGTTGTACGCCACGTCCACGCGGAACGGCCCGACGAACGAGTTGACGCGCACCCCGACGCCCGGCGTTAGGCGCACGTCGCTCAGACTCACGTGATCCGCCGGACGGTTCCAGACCAGCCCGGCGTCCACGAAGCCCGCCAGCTGCACCAGGTCGCGCAGGAACGGCGACGGCGTCCGGAGCTCGAGGTTGCCCACCAACATCGTGTTGCCGCCCGTCGGCGAGAATTGCAGGATCCTCGCGGAGTCGCTCGCCATGTACTCGTGCCGCCCCGCCACCACCGAGTCCCGCACGGTCGTCGAGTCCACGATGTACACCAGCGGGCCTAACAAGTTCTGGCTGTAGCCGCGCACCGAGTTCGGACCGCCGGCGTACAGCCGCTCCTCGGGCGGCACGAAGGCGGTGGCCGGGCTCGTCGAGAAACCGCGAAACACGCCGGCCAGCTCCAACCGCGCCGCCAGCACCGTTTTGCCGCCGAGGCTTCGATAGAACGACGCGTCGCCCTCGGCGCGCGTGAAGCGGGTGGCACCCGCCGTGTCGAGACTCGTCGTGCCGCTCCGGAGCAGTACCTGCAGGATCGACCCGCGCGACGGATCGAGCGCGTTGTTCGTGCGATCGCGGACCAGCGTCGTGCTCAACACCTGCAAGCTGCTGTTCTCTTGCAAGCGTGCGATGTCCGCAAGACTGCAGCGGTTGAAGATCTGACAGAACACCGCGGGGTCGGCCTTGGTCCGACCGTACTCGAGCTGATAGCCGAGCGTCAGCGGCAAGCCCGGCCGCAGGTCGCGCGGCTGCAGGTCGCGGGTCACCTGGCCTAACACACCGATCGGCGTGTAGCGCACGTAGGTGCGGAACTCCGACGTGCGCTCGCTGAACACCGTGATCGACGGAATGTTCTTCGGCCCGAACAACGACGGCAGCCGGAGCGTCGCGCCCGCGTAGTAGTTCACCAGATTGCTGAACGCCGTGTCCTGGCGCACGCTCGACGGACAGAGCGCGATGTGCGACAGCCGAGCGTTCAGCTCGAGCCACTGCGCGCCACCGAAAAAGTTGCGATCGGTGAACCGGCCCTGCGTGCGCGCGCAGTCGAGCGACGCCCAGCCCGCGCCCAGGCGCATCGACTTCATCAGCCCTTCGGCCACGAACACGCGCACCGTCAGCGAGGTATCGTTCGGCTGCAAGCTGTCGGGCAGCAGCTCGACATCCACGTGGTTGTACGTCTCGAGCGCGTACAGGTCGCGCTGCGATCGCAGGAGATCGCGCTGCCGGTACAGATCGCCGGTGTTGATCGACAGCAGATCGTGCACCGTCTGCGTATCGATCGCCGGCTTCTCGCCCGCCTTGTTCGCTTCGGCCACGATGTCGATCCGGCCGATGTGTGCGACCTTCCCCGGGAGAAACGTCAGCCTGACTTTCGCGCGATTCGTCACCTCGTCCACTTCGATGTCGCGCAATGGGTCACTCGCATGCGCATAGCCGTTGTTCTGGAGGCGCGTCACCGCCGTATCGATGACCGATCGCAGCGTGTCGCGGTCGTAGATGCCGCCGCGCAAGTGGTCCAGCGGACGCAGCAAGCGATCGCGCAACCGGTCGGGTACCGAGTCCAGCCCGGCCACCGTCAGCGAATCGATCAGCACCGGCGGACCTTCCGCGATCTTGAACCGCACCGCCACCGCGCTCTGCCCGTTAGGCGAAACCGTAGGCGTCGCCTGCGTGTGATAGTAGCCGTGCTGGCGGTACAGCAGCCGCAAGCGGAGCGCGTCGCGCGTCACCTCCAGCGTATCCAGACAGTGCGCCGTCCCGATCGGAATGTGCAACACGCGCCGCCACCAGCTCGACGGCGTCGTCACGATCGCGTTGCTCAGTTGGCTGTCGGAGAAGTGGTCGTTCCCGTCGAACGACAAGCTGCGAATCTGGAGGTCACCCGGCCCGCCACTGCCGCTACACGAGAGATCCTGCGCAGGCAGTGGTCGCGCCAGCACGACGAGCGCGAGCGCGAGAACGAGCCGCCGCATCAGGCGTGAGGCGTCCCGGCAACCATAATCGAATGGAGGGAAAGGACCGGCACCGTTTGCCGGCCATCTCGCGATGCGCGCATGTTCGCTCTCACAACCTGACGATGCCTTCTCACTACACCGCTTGCACGAGAATCGTGCCCGGTCCACGCTGTTTCGCCCGGCGCTTCATCTCGGCCGCCAGCGATCCGATGTGACTGACCGAAATCCACCGCTCCGGTTCGACGTACAGAATTGCCGTCGACAACCGCGCGATCGGAAACTCCCGCGCGCGCCCTTCGCGATCGATGCCCATGAAGTGCCCGCGCCGGAGTGCCTCCTCACCAACCGCCCGGCCCGCAACTTCCACGAATCGCACCGCGCACTCGCGCGCGATCGCCTCTGCGTGCTGCTCCGTCGTGACGACGATGAAATCGTCGCCGCCGATGTGTCCCACGAAATCGTCGCGGCTCCCCATCACATCCACCGCGTTCCGAATCGCGTGACCCATGTCCCGGATCACCACGTCCGCGATCGTGAAACCGAACGTGTCCGCGAACGGCTTGAAGTTGTCGAGATCGATGTAGCAGATCGCAAATCGCTCGCGCAGCTTCGCCCGCCGCGCGATCTCATCTTCGATCGCTTGGCCGCCCGGCAGCCCGCTCGTCGGGTTGCGATCGCCCTCGCGCCGCACCAACCGCAGCAAAGCCACGATCCGCGCCCGCAGCTCGCGCGGATCGAATGGCTTCGCCAGATAGTCATCGGCGCCAGCCTCGAAGGCTTCCACCTTGTGCTCGACATCGCCGCGCGCCGTGAGCATGAGCACCGGAATCCGCGCCGTAAACGGATTCAACTTCACCGCGCGACAAACTTCGATCCCCGACATGCCCGGCATCACGAGATCGAGGACCATCAGCTCGGGCTCGCGCGCTTGAATCGCTGCGAGCGCCGAAGCGCCATCGCTCGCGAGATGCACTTCGTGCCCCGCCGAAGCGAGGATCTCGCGCACCATGAGGCGCATGTCCTCGTGATCGTCGACGCACAGGACGTAACTCACGATTGACGCTTTACTTGAGGCCCGGTAAGTTCACTCGTTTCCCACTCGAAGTCAACGAGGCGCCGTCTGCGCACGATTCGCTTCTCCCTCGCGGTTGTTCTCGCCGTCGTTTCTGTTTCGTTCGTGAGCGCCTGCCGCGGCGCCGACTCCACTCCGCAGCGCAAAACTTTCATCGACTCGCGCGACCGCTACGATCCGCGTTCGCTCGATCCCGCTCTTTCTACCGACGTGCCAACGGGTCGCGCCGTCTCGTACCTCTTTGACGGCCTCACCCAGTTCACCGTCGACGCGCACCTCGCTCCCGCTCTCGCCGAGCGGTGGGACGTCTCCCCAGACGGACGCACCTACACGTTCCACTTGCGCCCACACATCACGTTCCACAACGGACGCGCGCTCCAATCCCGAGACGTCGTGCACAGCTTCGAGCGCGTGCTGGACCCGCGCACGAAAGGCGGTCGCGGCTGGCCGCTCTACCCGATCTCCGGTGCACGCGCGTTCGCGGCTGGAAGCTCGTCCACGATCAGCGGCCTGGGCACGCCCGATGACAGCACGGTGCGCATCACCCTCGACACTGCGCTCGCCATCTTTCCAAAACTACTCGCGATGCCCGTCGCGTCTATCGTGCCCGACAGCGACACCGCGAATTTCGCGCAGCATCCCGTCGGGACGGGACCGTGGCGCTTCGTCCAGTGGAAGCACGACGACTACGTGCTCCTGGCGCGCAATCCGTCGTACTGGGGCGGCGCCCCGCGCCTGGACTCGCTCGAGATCCGGATCGTCCCCGAACCCAGTACGTCGGTCGCCGAGTTCCAGGCCGGCAACGTCGACCTGCTCTATGTCCCCGAAGCCGAGACCGAACGCTGGGAACATACCGACGAAAAAAGTGCGTACCTCGTCTCGGCGCCCGCGCTTCGGCTGTGGTACGTCGCCATCAACTGTACCCGCGGCCCGCTCAAGGATCCGCGCGTTAGGCGGGCCCTCAACTATGCGGTCGACGTCCGCACCATGCTTCAGCGCCTGGTCGGCGGCCGCGGCACGCTTGCCGCCGGCGTCATCCCGCCATCGCTCGACGGCGCCGACACGACGCGCCATCCGTATGCGTACGACCCGGCCAAGGCGCGCGCGCTGCTTGCCGCTGCGGGCTATACGAAAGGATTCGCCGTCCAACTCTGGGTTGGGCAGGACGAGACCTTCCAACGCATCGCGCAATCCATCCAGGCCTATCTGGCCGCCGTCGGCATTCGCGTCTCGCTTGTGCAACGCGACAACTCGGCCGCGCGCGAAGCGTCACGCCACGGCGACGCGGATCTCTTCATCAAGGACTGGTACGCCGACTATCCCGACGCCGAAGACTTCTTGAACCCGCTGCTCGTCGGCGCCAATCGCGGCGTCGGCGGCAACGTCTCGTTCTACGAAAATCCCGCCGTCGACGATCTCGTCGCGCGCGCGCGCACCACGGCCGACGGCACCAAACGCGCCGCGCTCTATCAGCGTGCCGACTCGATCGCATTCACCGACGCGCCGATGATCTACCTCTTCTTCTACAACGAGCTGTACGCGGTGCAGCCGTGGATCAGAGGCTTCCAGGCGCCCGCGATTTTCAACGGCCAACGCTTCCTCGACGTCTCGATCGGCGGACCGACAACGGCCGACGCTGCTGCGCGCGACAGCACGGCTCGCGATAGCACCGCGCCGCACCGCTGACGGTCTAACCGGAACGCGCCGCGGCTGCCCATGGGCACGTTCCTCCTGAGACGCCTACTGCTCGCGATCCCGACGCTTTTCGGTGTGCTCGTCGTCGTGTTCGCGCTGCTCTACATCGCGCCGGGTGATCCGGTCATGGAAATGGTCGGCGAGCGCGCCGACTCGGCGACCATCGCGCAATTGCGCCGTCAGCTCCACCTCGACGAGCCGCGCCCCGAACAATTTGCCGCGTATGCCTCGGGCGTCCTCCGCGGCGACCTCGGCACGTCGTTCATCACCGGCCGTCCGATCGCCCGCGACATCGCCGAGCGCTTCCCCAAGACACTCGAGCTCGCGTGCGCGGCGATGCTGCTCGCCGTTGTGTTAGGCATCTCGATCGGCGTGATCACCGCGGCGTACCCGGGCGGCTGGCTCGACCGGCTCACGCTGGCGTTCACGTACCTCGGCATCTCGTTCCCGGTCTACTGGGTGGGTTTGATCCTGATTCTGGTGTTCGCGATGATCCTCCGCTGGCTGCCGCCGTCGGGCACCGGCGGCCTCGCATTCCTGATCCTGCCCGCTTTTGCGTTAGGAACGCGCTCCATCGCTTTCCTCGCCCGTATGACGCGCTCGGCCATGCTCGAGGTGCTGGGCAGCGACTACATCCGCACCGCGCGCGCCAAGGGGCTGCCGCGCACCGCCGTCCTCGCGCGCCACGCCCTGCGCAACGCGCTCATCCCCGTCGTCACCGTGATCGGTCTCGACTTCGGCTCGTACCTCACCGGCAGCATCCTGACGGAAACCGTCTTCAGCTGGCCCGGGCTCGGCCGCTACGTCGTCAACGCCATCAGCAAACGCGACCTCCCCGCGATTCAGGGGAGCATCCTGTTTCTGAGCGTCGTCTTCGTGGTGGTGAACATCATCGCCGACCTGACGTATGCGGCCACGGATCCGAGGGTGGAATATTCGTAGAGGGAAGCACGCGCTGGCGCGCGCTTGGGGAAGCGGCGCTCCCGCCTTGGGGAAATGAGCGCCCTTGGCGCTCTTAGGGAATGGGCCGCCCACTTCCCGCAGGCGCCGTTAGGCGCCGGTTCCCCAAGCGATAACGCTTCCCCAAGCGAGCGCGAGCTCGCGCTTCCCTGGCACTAGTGAGCCGCGTCAGAGATTCTGATAGCGGTTATGGGGAATGGGGAAGCGCTCGCTGTCGCTCGCTTGGGGAAGCGCTG
>JAICLH010000241.1 GCA_025927495.1 Gemmatimonadaceae bacterium | reverse complement strand
CAGCACCGCCACCGTGCGCTTCTCTCCGCCTAACCGGACGGCGTCGGGCGAACCCGCGATGCGCGCGGCCAGGTTCGGCGCGAAGAATCGCTCGAAGTTGCTCCGCACGAGCGTCTCGCGCCGGATGCGCTCCGCGAACGCGCTGTTCTCGAGCGCCACCGCGGCGATGTTCGAGAACGCGACGAGGAAATCGAGGTCGTCGTCGTCGAAGCGCTGCGTGGTGGTGAGATTGTCCACGTACAGCACGCCGTGTACGCGATCCTCGCTGCCGATGAGCGGCGCGCACATGGCCGACCGCACGCTCTGCATGAGGATCGACTGTCCGCCGAAGCGCTCGTCCTGCGGCGCGTTGTCGGAGAGCACTGCGACCTTCTCGTCCACGACTTTGCGGGCGATCGATTGCGGGATCGCGCGGCCCGCCGCGGCTCCGCGCCGGTCGCGCGAGATCCGCGGCGCGCGCGCGCCCTCGCCATCGACCAATTCGATCGCGACCCGATCCACGTCGAGAATCTGAAACACCACGCCGGCGATCGTGTCGAGCAGCGCGTCGACGTCGATGGCGCGCGACAATTGCTTCGAGACCTCGAGCAGCAGCGCGAGCTTCTTGGCCGTGACGACGTGCTCGTCGCTCATCACCGTCTGCGATTTCGCCTCGGCCAGGTTGGCCGAGTGGATCACGCGCGAGAGGCCGCCGGGGCCGAAGGGGCGCTCGCGCAGAATCGTCGAACCGCGCACCGTAGACGTCGGCTCGTCGGTCACCAGCTCCGAGCCAAGCGTCGCGAGCGGGCGGGTGATGGCCGCCACGCGGAACGGCACCTTGCCGAACGCGACGGTGTCGCCCGGACTAACGCTGGCTTCCGTCACGCGGGCGCCATTGACGAACGTGCCGTTGCTCGAGCCCAGGTCGCGCACGCGGATGGCCAGCCCGGTGCTGGTGAGCTCGGCGTGACGACGCGAGATGGTGGGGTCGAAGACCGGGAGGTCGCTGACCGACGCGCGTCCGACGACGAGCGTCGCACCGTCTTGTAGCTCGAAGGATTGGTCGCCGGCGGTGCTGGTCAGGCGGAAAGGCATGACACGGAATATGGCACTCGCCGTGTGCGAGGGCGACTGGCCCCGTGGACCGCGGGCGCGGAGGTTTTGCGGGAACGGCGGCGGAGTCGTAGTATCTTCCTGCCCGCCGCCACGCGTACTCGCCTCTGCTGGCACCGTCGCGCGGCGTTCTTCCCTCGAGAAAGAGACCAACGATGGCCACGACATTGGTGCAGCACGACGACTGGATCAAGCATACCGAATCGTTCGGCGCACGCCGGAGCGACGAGCTCCGTGCGCTCGATAATGCGCTGCGCGCGTATCAAATGGACAAGAGCCCGGCGTCGCTCACGCGGGTGAAGAGTGCGCTGAACGCGTGGAAGAAGACGCAGGGCTTGGGCGATGCGTGGAAGAAGTCGCGGCGCAACAAGGACGGCTACGTGGAGTTGCTCACCACGCAGGTCGAGAAGGGCGGCGACACGGACAGCGCATGGGGCACGACGCCTAACTTCATGCACGAAAACCTGATCAACGCCCGGCTCGGCGTGATTTACTTGTTTTCGCATCTCACCGTTTCGCCGAGTATCTTCAACGTCCTGCTCGAGGGTGGGTTGTCGATCGCGGGCGGCGCCGTGTCGTATGCCGGCGCCTCGGACGGGCTCAACAATGCAACGGCAAGCGCCGTCTCGAACTTTCAAGGGTTGGTGATGGTGCCGGGCAACGAGATTCTCGGTGCCGGATGGAGCGCCACCAAGCCGCTGCTTCTCAAGCCCGATCTGCAGACGAAGCTCATGACGATGATGGAGAAAGTGAAGCGATGGTTTCAGGACGTCGCGAAGGGACTGCTCGACTCGCTCAAAGAAAAGTGGAAGTGCGAGCTGCCGGCGTCGTTAGTCAAGGCCGCGGTGAGCGCCGCCGTGAGCGCCACGCAGAGTGCGCTCGCCTCCGGCCTCTTGTCCGGCGCGTTGGATTTGGGGAAAGGAATCATCGTGAGCGTCGATGCGGCGATCACGCGCTTCAAGGCGTGGAAGTCATCGCGCGACGTGGAGTTCAGCTCGGGTCATCCGAAGATGGTGGTGGACACGATTCACCGCGCGATGACGGTGAGCATCGGCGAAGGGATGTGGACGGCGATGAAAGGTGCCGCGAACATGGGTCTCGCCGCTGCGAGCGCCGGTGCCGGATTGATCGCGGGTGTGCTCATCGCGGGCGCCGAGATGTTGGCGAAGCTGTTCTGGCGGCTGTACGAGACGTCGCAGATGCGCACGTTCTTCTCGGAAGCCGCCGAGCATTGGCGCAATCGCGACGGCGGGAGCGCACTGCATCGTCAGCCGTTCGCATTCGCGCGGTGGTATCGCAAGCACGTGTTGCTGGCGCCGGCGCTGGCGGTGATCACGCTCAACAGCGGCATCTGCGGCGACAAGATGGTGTACTTGTCGATGTTCAAGGACGACCAGGCTCAGATCTCGACCGCCGAGTTCCAGGCCGGCGTGGAGCACTTGGACGGGCTCAAGGTGTGGGGCGCCAAGTATCTCGGCGAGACCGGCTTTTCGTTTGGGGCGAATGACGCGTTCGTCGGCAAGATATTGTCCTTCGCGAAGGGCGGCGGGGCCGACGGCGTGGTGAAGGCGCACCAGGAGAATCTCTCGGGCGGCGCCTGGGTGTGGGACAAGGTCGTGTCGGTGGCGAAGGCCTAACAGTCTCAACCCCGGAGGCCGCATGACTCGTTCGTTAGGCAGGCATCACTGCGCGGTGCGCCTTTGGACGTGCGTCGCGCTCGCGGTGATCGGCGCGCCGGGCATGGCTGCCGGGCAGGCAGGCACGGCGGCCGGTGCATCGGCCCCCGATACGGCGTCGCGACGTGCAATCGACGCCCTCAACGCGAAAGACGTGCAGGCGTGCCAGGCGATGGACAACGCCGCGTCGGCCGAGTTGTGGGCCGATGACGGAGTGGACCTGATTCAGGGACTCCAGCCCATGGTTGGGAAGCCGGTCATCGCGGCGTGGCTCAACGGCCTAACACCGGGGCTCAAGGGCGCGAAGATGGTCTATTGCACCATCGACTGGAAACAGATCACGCTCGAGGGCGACTGGGCGTACGAGTGGGGGATCAACAAACAGCGGATCGAGTTCCCGTCGCCGCAGCAGCCGTTCGAGAGCGAAGGGAAAATCACGCTCGTGCTCAAGCGCCAAGCGAGCGGCGAATGGAAGATCGAGCTCGAGTCGTGGAACAGCAGCCCGAAGGCGCCCGGGTGAGCCGGATGCCGTGCGCCCGGCGCTGCGTCAGACGCGGAGCGCCTTGATGATGTCGGTGCGCGCGGCATGCACACCGGGCACGAGGCACGCCACCGTCGCTGTGCCGAGCATCACGAGGAGCGCGGCCAGAAAGATCAGCGGGTCGCGCGGGCCGATGCCGTAGAGCAGGTCTCCCATCAGCCGCGTCGTGCCTAACGCAGTGGCGGCGCCGGCGGCGATGCCGGCCAGCGTCACACCGATCCCTCGAGACATGATGAGTCGCAGCACACCCACAGGGCCGGCGCCGAGCGCCATGCGCAGGCCCAGCTCGCGCGTGCTCTGTGAGACGACGTACGACATGACGCCGTACAGCCCCACGGCCGCGAGCAGTACGCCGAGCAAGGCGCAGATGCCAATGAGCGTGACGGCGATGCGTTGCGGCGAGGTCGACCGGCCCATGAGTTCGCGCATCGGCAGCACCGAATACGACGCGATGCTCGGGTCGAGCGAGTGGATGGCACCGCCGATGGCCGGCACGATCTGCGCGGCCGGCCGCGACGAGCTCACGAACACGCTGAACATGGGCGTGAACGACTGGCGAAGCGGGACATAGAACAACGGGCGCGGCGCTTGCAAAAGCGACTCGAACTTGATGTCGCGTGCGACGCCGATCACCTGTGTCCACTGCTTGTCGACGCGCAGGCGCTTGCCGATCGGGTCGCGGCCGGGCCAGTATGTCGCCGCCATGGTCTGGCTCACGATCGACACGTGCACCGTCGTGTCATCGTCCGTGACCCGGAAGTCGCGTCCGCGGACGATGGGGATGCCTAACGTCGCGAAGTAGCCCGGCGTCACGCTCGTGACGCTCGCGGTCGGCATCTCGTCGGCCGCACTCTGATAGCCGTCCACCGCGATGCGCACGGGCTGATACGGCGCGCCCGGATCCAGCGGCCGGCTCGCCGAGAGCGCGGCGCTCTGTACACCGGAGACCCCGCTCAGCGCTGCGATGACTCGGTCCGCGAACGTACGCGCGCGCAGGCTGTCGTATCGCGCGGCGAGCAGGTTGACATACGTGGTGTATGACCGATCCGGCGCAAACCCGGGGTCAATGTCTCGCATGTGCCGCAGACTGACAAACAGCAGACCTCCGCCGACGAGCAGGGCAAAGCTCATCGCGACCTGGATCATCACCATGGCGGCGCGCCAACGCGAGCTGCGCCGCCCGCCCGCCAGACTGGGCGCATCGGCCTTGAGCGCGCCGGTGAGGTCGATGTCGCTCGCGCGGATCGCCGGGACTAACGCAAACAGCAGTGTGAATGCGAGACCGACGCCGGTGCTGAGCGCCAGCACGCGCCAGTCGAAGTTGCTGTTGAGCGTGATCGACGCGCCGCTGCGCGGCGGGAAGAAGAGCGTCAGTGCGTGCCGGCACGCATATCCCACCGCGAGGCCGAACACGGTCGCGATGGCGCCGAGCACGAGCGCTTCCGTGACTAACTGGCGCAGCAGGCGCGCCCGGCCGGCGCCGATGGCCAACCGCACGGTCATCTCGTGTCGTCGCGCAAACGACCTGACGAGGAGCAGATTGGCGACGTTCGCGCAGGCGACGAGCAACACGAAGACGACCACGACGACAGCGACGCGCAGCATGGGCGCGAGCTCCCGCGCCGCGTTGAACGGCACCTCCCACAACGGCAGGACGCGGATACCGCGGCCGCGCTCGACGTCGGGGAACGCCTGCT
>JAICLH010000243.1 GCA_025927495.1 Gemmatimonadaceae bacterium | reverse complement strand
CCGTTCCGCTGCGACTCTCCTCAGGGTTCCACGAGGCGATAGCGGACACACCCGGACACGAACGGACACGGCACCACGCTTCTTTAGAAAAAAGGCCGCGTCAGCCTTTCCCGGAAATCCCTGAAGAACCTTTTTTTCACTTTTGTTATCCTTTCATGCAGTTTCTTTGCCGAAAGGTTCGACGCTGTTCCGGCATTCGTGATGTGAGAGTCGCATTCCCCCTCGAGCTGCAGCTGGGAGGCGCGAGGTCATCGTGGCGGTGTCGAACCTGACGGCACGCGTGTTGTTCGCGGTCGTCGCGATTCCGGTGGTGGTCGCGATCATCTGGGCGGGCGGCTTCGTGCTCGCGGCGCTGCTCGCGGTGGCCGGGGCGCTCGCGACGGCCGAGTACTTTCACTTGGCGCGCGCCGGGTCGTACGAACCGATGGAGGTGGTTGGTGTGCCGCTCGCGTTCGTGCTGCCGATTGGCGTGTTCGGCTACCAGATCGGCCACTTCAACCCGCCGGTGCTCACGTTAGGCGCGGTCATCGTGGCGGCGGTGTTCGCGCTCGCGATCTTCGCGCGCGGGCCGGGTGGTCATCCGATTGGCGCCGCGGCGGTGACGGTGTTCGGCATCCTGTATGGGGCGGGGTTCCTGAGCTTCGCATTCGGGCTGCGCTATCACAACTACGCCGTGGGGCGCGCGGCGGGCTCGGCGCTGTTGTTCTATCCGCTCGCGCTCACGTGGATCTCGGACACCGCGGGGTTCTTCGTTGGGCGATCGATGGGACGGCGCAAGCTGAGCCCCTCGGTGAGCCCGGGGAAAACCGTGGAGGGGGCCGTGGGCGCGCTGGTCGTGTGCGCCGTTGCCAGCTGGTGCTACGCGACGTGGGTGCTGCCGTCGCCCAACGTGCTGCTCGCGATCCGTCCAATGATGGCCGTTGCGTTAGGCGTAGCCATCAGCGTGGCCGTGCAGTTGGGCGACCTGGCCGAGTCGCTCATCAAGCGCGAGGCGGGGCAGAAGGACAGCTCGCATCTGATTCCCGGACACGGCGGCGTGTTGGACCGGATCGACGGGCTGCTGTTCGCGCTTCCGGTGGCGTATCTCGCGTTCACGTTCCCGCACGTGCTGCTGCCGGCCGTGCGATGACCGGCGAGCCGCGCGGAGTCGCGATTCTGGGGTCGACCGGGTCGATCGGGACCACGGCGCTGCGCGTGCTACAGCGGCATTCGGACCGGTTTCGCGTGCGCGCGCTCACCGCGTTCCGCAATGCCGCGCTGCTGCGGGAGCAGGCGGAACTGTTCAAGCCGACGTTTGTCGGCGTGGTCTGCAACGGTGTCGATCCGCAAAGCGAGTGGGCGTGCGGCGCCGATTGTTTGGTCACGGCCGCGCAGCGCGGCGATGTCGACATCGTGATCAACGCGGTGGTTGGCGCGGCGGGGTTGGATGCGACCTTGGCAGCAGTCCATGCCGGCAAGCGCGTGGCGCTGGCGAACAAAGAAACCCTGGTGATGGCCGGATCGTTAGTGAGTGAAGCGTGCCGGCGGGGCGGCGGCGAGATTGTGCCTGTGGACAGCGAGCACAGCGCGATCCTGCAGTGCATCGGGGGTCGGAATCCCGGCGATGTGCGCCGTTTGATCATCACCGCGTCGGGCGGCCCGTTTCGGGCGTGGCCGGGCGAGCGCGTGGCGCGGGCCACGGTGGCCGATGCATTGCAACATCCCACTTGGCGGATGGGTCGCAAGATCACCATCGACAGCGCGACGCTGGCGAACAAGGCGCTCGAGGTGATCGAGGCACACTTCCTGTTCGGGCTGTCGTACGATCAGATCGAGGTAGTCGTGCATCCTCAGAGCGTCGTGCACTCGTTCGTGGAATTCGTCGATGGCAGCGTGCTGGCACAAGTCGGCGTGCCGAGCATGGAGCTGCCCGTGCTGTACGCGCTCACGCATCCCGAGCGCCTCACGGACACCGGCGTGCCGCCGTTCGACCCGGTGGAGGTGTCGCCGCTGACGTTTGAGCGGGTCCGGACCGCGGACTTCCCGGCGCTCAAGTTAGGCCTGGCGGCGGGGCGGCTCGGCGGCGCCGCGCCGGCCGTGTTCAACGCGGCCAACGAGCAGGCCGTCGCGTTGTTCCTCGAGGGGCGCATCGCGTTCGGAGACGTGCCGCGCGGGATCGCGTCGGCGCTCGACGCGTTGGGCGACACGCCCGGCGACACGCGCGACGCGCTCGTGGCCGCGGACGTGGCCGCGCGCGCGCACGTGCGGGAGATGTTCCAGTGCTGAGCGGCGTCCTGCCCTGGCTCTCGATCATCCTCGTGTTCGGGGTCGTGATCTTCGTGCACGAGCTCGGACACTTCCTGGCCGCCAAGGCCACGGGCGTGTACGCGCCGCGATTCTCGATCGGGTTCGGTCCGGCCATCTGGAGCCGCAAGTGGGGCGAAACCGAATACGTGCTGGCCTCCGTTCCGTTAGGCGGATACGTGCGGATGGCGTCGCGCGACGATTCCTCGATGGCGATTCTCGAAGGCGGCACCGAGCAGCCCGCGCCGGAACATCCGTCCGAGGGCGAAGCGTTGCCGCGGTGGTACGATCCGGAGGCGATGGCGCCGTTCGGCCCCAAGCCGATTCCCGAGAACCGGCTGTTCGAGTCGAAGTCGCTGCCGGCGCGTCTCGTGATCATGCTCGCCGGCGTGACCATGAACATGCTGCTGGCGTTCGTGATCTATTGCGCGATGGCGTACGCTCAAGGCCTTCCGCTCCTCAGAACGCGCGTGATCGGCGACGTGCGCACGGTGGCGTCGGCGCCGGCCCTAGCCCAGCTGCGCAGTGGTGACACCGTTCGCGCGATCGACGGGCGCACGGTCTCCACGTGGAACGATGTCGATAGCCGGTTCGACTCGGCGCCCGGTCCGACGATCACGCTGACCACGAATCGCGGCACGGTGACGGTTCCCGTCGGCGCGCCCAACACGGCGACCCGCGACTCCGTGGCAGGCGCCATCGTGCCGTATCTGGCGCCGGTGATCGGGAAAGTCGTGGGCGGCATGCCCGCGGCGCGCGGCGGACTCGAGGCCGGCGACAGCGTCGTCACCGTAGCCGGCGACACGGTGCGCACGTGGTACGAGATGACGTCGCACGTGCAGCAATCGCCCGGCAAGAAGGTCGAGTTTACGGTCGTCCGACACGGTAGCGCGCGCGCGATCACCGTGCGGCCGGACTCTGTGCCGGCGGAAGACGGCGGCCCGCCGATCGGCATCATCGGCGCGTATCAACGGTCGGACATCGAGCACCTTCCCATCTCTATTGGGCGAGCGCTGAACGACGGATGGCAGCAGACATGGGGCGTGGCAAGTTCGGTGGTCACGGCGTTGCGGCGGCTGCTCAACGGCACGCTCTCGGTGCGCGAGTTGAGCGGGCCGGTGGCAATCGGACACGCGAGTTATGTCGCGGCGCAGGCCGGTTGGGCGACGGTCCTGCGGCTCATCGCCATCATCAGTGTCAATCTCGCGATATTCAACCTGCTGCCGGTGCCGATTCTCGACGGCGGGCAGATTCTCGTGAACGTGGCCGAAGCAGTGAAGGGCAGCGCGCTCAGTCTGCGGACGCGTGAATACCTCATGCGGTTCGGGTTGGCCGTGATCGCGCTGCTCTTCGTCATCGTCATGTACAACGACATCACGCGGCTGGTGAAGAATCTCTTTGGCCTCTAGCCTGCGGACGCTCATCTGGGCCGTGCTGTTCGCCGCGTTAGGCGTGGGCCGGACCGCCGGCGCGCAGAGCGGCGCCTACCGCTTCGAGATCGTGAACGCCACGGACAGCACGATCACGATTCCAACGGACAGCGCGAAATGGGTGAAGCGCGGGGCGCGCGGCATTGCCGTGGACCCGAGCGATCACGATGCCATGGTGGCGCGTTTTCAAGTGGTGCGCGTGGACAGCGGCAAGGCAACGGCCATCATCACGGGGCAGACGACGCGCGTGACGACCGACCATGTGGCGCTCATCGAACGGCCGGCCGTGCCGTGGTTCAAGCAAGGTGTCTTCTGGATCGGCGCCGTCCTCGGCGGCCTGATCGGCGTGGTGGCGTCGCGATGAGGACGACCCTCCGTGCCCGCTGACCCGCGCCGCGGCGATCCGCACCCGACGGCGCACGCGCTGCGGGTGTTCGGCGGAGCGTTAGGCATGGTGCTCGTCGTCGCCGGCATCTGCATCCTGGTGGCGCAGATGGGCGCCGCGGCTGGCGGTTCGCGCGGCCGTGTCACCACGATCTTTGCAGCCGTTGCCGTGTTGCTGGGCGGCGCGCTGGTTCGCGGCGCATGGCGCGCGATGCGGACGCGGCCCGGCGGCGACGAGCCGTGACGGGTCCGACGCGGTGCGCCTGGGCGACGACGCCGTTAGGCATCGCGTATCACGACGCGGAGTGGGGCGTGCCGGTGCACGACGACCGGACCCTGTTCGAGTTCCTGGTGCTCGAGGGCGCGCAGGCAGGCTTGAGCTGGGAGACCATCCTGCGGAAGCGGGACCGGTATCGCGAAGCATTCGATGGTTTCGAGCCCGAGCGGGTGGCGCGGTTCACGCCGGCCAAGCTGCGGCGGCTGCTCGCCGACCCCGGTCTGGTGCGAAATCGGCTCAAGATCGAGAGCGCCGTTCGCAACGCGAAGGCGATGTTGGCGGTCCAGGACGAAGCCGGCAGTTTCGACGCGTACGTATGGGGCGTGGTGGGTGGCGCGCCGATCGTTGGGCGCTGGCGAAAGCAGGGCGACGTGCCGGCGCGCACCGAGATGTCCGACACACTCAGCGCAGATTTACGGAAGCGCGATTTCAATTTCGTGGGCAGTACGATTTGCTACGCGTTCATGCAGGCCGTTGGGCTGGTGAACGACCACCTGGTGGGCTGCTTTCGAT
>JAICLH010000007.1 GCA_025927495.1 Gemmatimonadaceae bacterium | reverse complement strand
TCGCCGCACGTCGCCGGCGTCACGCACCTCTTCACGCTCGGCTGGCTCACGACGACGATCTTCGGCGCGCTGTACCAACTGCTTCCCGTCGCGCTCGGCGCGCCGATCCGGTGGCCATGGGCCGGACACGCGAGCCTCGCCGCATTCGGCCCGGGCGTCGGCCTGTTTGCGGTAGGCGTTGCAAGACGCTCGACGGTCCTCGACCACGTTGGTGTGTGTCTCGTCGCGATTGGCATCGTGCTCGCCGTGGCCAACGTCGCGGCGACCCTGCCGCGCGCGCGCACCCGCGACGTGACGTGGGCCGCCATCGCGATCGCGATCACGTATCTGTCGTCCACGCTCGTGTTGGGCGTTGTGCTGCTGCACAACGCGCACACCGGATTCATTGCGGCGGCGCGGGTCCGGGTTCTGGCGACGCATCTGCACGTCGCTATTGTCGGGTGGGCGCTGGTGATGATCGTGGGCGTCTCGCACCGGCTGCTGCCGATGTTCCTGCTCGCGCACGGCGCCGACACGCGGTGGACCCGGCGCGCACTGGCGGCGCTTGCGATCGGGCTTCCGTTCCTCGGAACGGGCCTCGTGACCGGCACCGCGGCGGCCGCCTGGGCCGGCGCCCTGCTGCTCGAGTTAGGCGTGGCGTGCTTCATCTACCAGGCCTCGCGCTTCTTCCGGGCGCGCGTGCGCAAACAGGTAGACATCGGCGTGCGGTTCGCCGCCACGGCGCTGGCGTTTCTCGCCGCCGACGCCGTGCTCGGCCCCTTCGTGCTCTGGCGCGGCCCGCAGGCGGCGCGCCTCGCCACGACGTACGTGTTCGTTGGGCTGCTCGGCGGCATCGTGCTCTTCGTCGTCGGGTTCTTCTACAAGATCGTGCCGCTCCTCGCATGGACGGCCCGTTACGCCGGGAAGGCAACTCCCACCACACCAACCGTCGCCGAGATGTACTCCGCGTCGGTGGCGCGCGTGCAACTCGGTCTCATGACCGGGGCGATCCTTCTGGCTGCCGGTGCGATACTCTCGGGCTGGCGCGCCGGCACGTACACCGCGACAGCGTTGTTCCTTGCCGGCGTCCTGTTGTTCGCGGGCCAGATCGTCCGTGTTGCGTTAGGCAAGCCCCGCGGGAGGCCCGCATGAGCGGCGCCCGCGAATCGGCGCCGGTCACCGCGACAGATCGCGTGAGCGATGTGTTGGCCCGCGACGAGTCGTTGATCGACGTATTCGTGCGGCACGCGCCGCACTTCGCGAAGTTGCGCAACCGGGCGATGAGGCGGGTCATGGCGCGTCTGGTGACGGTGGAGCAGGCAGCGCGCACCGCCCGCGTGTCCACCGATCAGCTCGTGCACGATCTCAATGACGCGCTCGGGATCGAAACGCCGGTTCCGGCTGTCTCGCAGAGCGGCCACGAGCCGCCCGCACGCAGCGCCGCGGGCGCGACAGCGCGCCACCCGACAACGGCTCGCATCGTGGAGCTCGACGTCCGCGATGATCTCCGCTCTGGGCGCGAGCCGTTCTCGCGCATCATGGCCGCCGTGGCCGAGCTGCCCGCTCACGCGGTACTGCAGCTCCGCACACTGTTCGAACCCGTTCCGCTGTACGCGGTGTTAGGCAAGCGCGGCTTGGCGCACGAGGCGTGCGCCGACGGCGCGGACGACTGGCGCGTGTGGTTCTGGCGCGCGGATGGGCCCGCTCCCGAGTCCCCCGTCGCGGATTCCCCGCGCCCCGGCCGACCGACCGCGCCGGACGGCGATCCATCGACGCAGTGGTTGGACGTCCGGGGACTCACGCCGCCCGAGCCGCTCGTGCGCACGCTGGCCGCGCTCGAGCTGCTGCCCGACGGGCACACGCTCGTGCACGTCAACGACCGCGTGCCGCAGTTTCTGCTCCCGCTGCTCGCCGAGCGCGGGTTCGCCTACCAGACGGACGAGAGCCGCGACGGCGCGGTGCACGTCCGGATATGGCGCTCTGAGAGTTAGGCACATCACCATTCACCCATTCCACCAAGTGTCCATCAATCCTGTCGTGCTCGACGTGCGCGTGATTCCGCCGCGCGACAAGCATCCCGCGATCTTCCGGACGTTCGACGGCCTGGACCGCGGCCAGTCCATGCTGCTCGTGAACGATCACGATCCGCTTCCGCTCCGGTACCAGTTGGTGGCCGAACGGCCCGATACGTTTACCTGGACGTACGAGGAACAGGGGCCGGAGGTCTGGCGCGTGCGCATCGATCGCCGTTAGTGTGGTGACGTCGTCGTCCTGCGCGAGTTACCCGATTCGCCTGGACGTCCTCGTGCCGCGGCCGTTCAGTGGTTTCGACATTGCATCCTCTATGGAAACCTGACGACGGCATCGCCTAACGGCATCTCTCGCGTGCGCGGGCTCGTCGGGTGCTTGTCGGGTTCGTAGTCCCGGCCGAAGCCCAGGAACGTGAAGTGGTCGAAGACGAACGGAATCCCCTCGGCGGCCAGCGGCGACGACGCATCCATCACCTGAAAGTGCACGTGCGGCCCAGTCGTCTGCCCGGAGTTTCCGAGCGCGCCGACGATTTGGCCGGCAGCGACATGCTGACCAGGGCGCACGCGAACGCTTCCATGCTCCAAGTGCGCGAACATGACGTACCGATCCGGACCGATGCGGACGATGACATGGTTCCCCGCAATGTTCGCCACGGTGACCGAGGGGAGCGGAGCATGCGGAATGTTGTCGGCGATGCTGTCCACGGCTTCCGTGACTTCGCCGCTCGCCACCGACCGAATGGGTTGGCGGAAGCCCCAGTAGTCCTCGTTCTTGTCTCGATTGTCGTGCCACGTGTTTCCGTTAGGCCCAATCAGCACCCAATCGATCGCGAACCGCTGCGCGATGCGCGCCTTCCCGTTCAGCGGAGTGATCGAGCGTCGATGGTCGGAATCGTTTCGCGGCCCGTTGCCCGCCAGCCACACGCCCGGCGGAAGCGGTGTGCGCAGCCCGACGACGCGCTCGCGCAGCACCGGAACCATGATGCTGTCGATGCTCGACTCGGCGTAGGACGTAGCGGACGTGTCGCTCGTCGCGAAGATCAGCCGGTGGCGAAGCGCGCGAGGCACGTGGGCCTCGAGCGGCATGTCGATCCACATGAAGACGATCGCGCGCGCCCCAACCGGGATCCGTGGTGGATGATCCGAGGTCATTGCCATGGCTGCGCCCATGCCCGTGTCGCCGAGCACGCGGACCGACCGCCGAAGCGTGGAGTCCTGGAGCGTGAGAAGTCGCGCGCCATGTTGGCCGAAGACTTCGACCCGGCGAAGCACGAGCGGCCGCGCGCCGAAGTTGGTGACGTGCAGCTCGTACACGACCACGCGCGAGCCGTTCGCGACGACGGGTGTCGGGTTCTTCGGGACCACTATCTCGACCGGTGTTTGGCGTGGCGCGCCTTGCGAGGCGGCGGGCGTCGCGACGACGACCAAGAGGACTAACGCAATCTCTATTGGAACCGATCTGCGGCGAATGGTGAACATCGACGACCGCGCCTGCTGCAGGGGTTTGTGAGCCGCAGCGAGCGGCTCTTCCGCCCAACGTATGACGGCTGCGCGGCCCCGCACAATGACGCGATTCCGACAATTTCGGCCATCGCGTCCGCGAGCCCACGGTCGTGCCCTTGACCGCCTAACGCCAAAGTTCAGGACAGATCGCGAACGGCAATGAACCAGTATGCCCATCCCGCAGCTGCACCGGAGACGAGCCCCACGCCCGGGAAAAAGTCGAACGTGCCGCGCGGTGCGAGCCAGTGTAGGTACGCCGGGAGAAGCGCCGCGCCGGCCAGAGCGCCGATGCTGGTAAGTGACCACCAACGCACTGATCCAGCAGAGCGCAGCAACAGAGACGCGGGCCACACGATCACGGCGGTTGCGACATACGACACCGGCGCGGCAAACAGGACGAACGCAACCATGATGACGAGTGCCGCGGCGACCGACCACGGCGGATCACCCGCACGAGGGTGTATCGTCAGGCCATGGAGGAGAGACCCCAGCCAGGCGGCGATCGGCGACGCGAGGGGCGCCAGGAGGAGGGCCGCGATCGTACGCCTGCGCGAAAATGGTTGATCGGTCACGATATGATCTCGGCTGGAGTGCTGCGACTCGCGATCATCGAGATAATGCGTGCCACCCGCGCTCCTAACGGAGTCCATTGGAGATACCAGGCGTTTGTCCCGGTTCAGTCGACTTGAGATGCGACCGCGCGCTTCATGAATACGTTGCTGCGGCGCTGCGTTCGTTACGGCCTGATTCCACCGGAACGCACCGCGACCGCATCTGCACGGGGCGGCCGTTTCGCGTAAAGCACGTCGATGACCACCTACGATGATTGCAGAACGGCTTCTGGATGTGTGGCGCTCTTTCAGCGGCCGTACGAACTCACACACGCGGGCGCGCCGCCCCGCGGCGCCATTCTAATGGCGCGCGTCTGAGGTTTCTGATTGCAGAGAAGGACGAAGGAGGGGAGTACCTCTTGGGCCGGCTGGTTGGCTTCTTCGCTCTGGAGGACGCGGAAACAGCGGAAACAATGGAAACGGCGGATGGCTCGCGTGCGCGGCGCCGGCCGCCACGCGGGCGCGTAGCAGAAACCCTGAGGCAAAGCGACGACGCCCCCACGCCCCCACGATCCAGCAGGCGGGATTTGACCGGACTGTCGCGAGCCGCAGGCGAAGCGACGACGGAAAAAATCCCGCCGGCACGACAAAGCCCCCGGCCGATCAGGCCGGGGGCGAGTCGGGACGGCGGGATTTGAACCCGCGACCCCCTGAACCCCATTCAGGTGCGCTACCGGGCTGCGCCACGTCCCGTCTGATCGCACACTGGCGCGATCGACTGCGACAATCTACCGGACCCACCACCCGCATTCAACATCAACTCGAGCCCGCTCGCACCACCGAAGTTCGCGCCAGAGCGATAATTGCCTCGCTTCCCCGCTCCCGCGCGCCGCGATAAACTTCCCCCGTCCGCGTTGGACACGGTTCCCCTGACCACCGCCGGACATCAGGTCCCTCGTTCCCGGCGGTGCCCGCATGAAAATCGGAGTCCCTCGAGAAACCGTCCCCGGCGAAAAACGTGTCGCCGTCACGCCTGAGGTCGCTTCGAAGCTCATCAAATCGGGCTTCGCGATCGCGGTCGAATCGGGCGCGGGCGACGCGGCGGGATTTTCCGATGGCGACTACCGCTCGGCCGGCGGCACTATTGCGCCGTCCGCGGCCGCGGCGCTCGGCGATGCCGACGCGGTCCTCAAGGTCCGCCGCCCCGCCTTCAACGCGACCCTCGGCAAGAACGAAGTCGAGCTCCTCAAGCCTAACGCGCTCCTCATCGGCCTGCTGGATCCGCGCGGTGATCAAGACGGGTTGCGCACGATCGCCCAACGCGGCGTGACGGCGGCCTCCATGGAGCTTGTCCCGCGCATCACCCGCGCCCAGATGATGGACGCGCTCTCGTCCCAGAGCACGGTCGCGGGCTACAAAGCAGTCCTCCTCGCGGCCAACGCCATCCAGCGCTTCTTCCCGATGCTCATGACGGCGGCGGGCACCATCCGCCCGGCTCGCGTCCTCGTGATCGGCGCGGGCGTCGCGGGCCTCCAGGCGATCGCCACGGCCCGCCGGTTAGGCGCGGTGGTGGAAGCGTTCGACACGCGGCCGGTGGTCAAGGAGCAGGTCCAATCGTTAGGCGCCCAGTTCGTCGCGCTCGACGTGGCCGAGCACGACGCCCAGGACTCGGGCGGCTACGCCAAGGAGCTCGCGGCCGAGCACATCGCGCGGGAGAAACAGCTCATCCACGACCACGCATCCAAAGCGGACGCGGTCATCACTACGGCGTTGGTTCCGGGGCGCCGCGCGCCGATCCTCATTTCCGCCGATACCGTCCGCGCCATGCGCCCGGGCTCGGCCATCGTCGACCTCGCGGCCGAGCAAGGCGGCAATTGCGAGCTGAGCCAACCAGGCAAGACGGTGGTCGAGCACGGCGTGTCGATTCTCGCTCCGTTAGACCTGCCGAGCCAGATGGCGTACGATGCAAGCGCCATGTACGCGCGCAACGTCGCGGCGCTCCTCATGCATTTCGCTCCGAAAGGAACCATCGCGTTGGACTTCAGCGACGAAATCACCAAAGCGGTGGTGATCGCGGCCCAGGGCGAGATGCGCCTGGCGCCGCCGCCGGGCGCGGCCGCCCCGCCGGCCCAGGCGGCGCCTAACCGGACTGCGGGGGCCAAGGTATGACGCGCGAGCTCGTTCTCTCCATCTACGTCGTCATCCTCGCCGTCTTCACCGGTTACGAAGTCATCTCCCGCGTACCGTCCATTCTCCACACGCCGCTCATGTCCGCCACCAACGCCATCCACGGCATCGTCCTGTTAGGCGCGATGCTCGTGTTGGGCGCGGCCGACACGCCGGTCCTCCACGTCCTGGGCTTCATCGCCGTGGTGCTCGGCGCGGCCAACGTCTTCGGCGGGTTCGTCGTCACCGACCGGATGCTCGAAATGTTCAAGAAAAAGCCGGAGGCACGGAAGTGATCCTCGACACGCGGGCGAGCATCATCGCTGTCGCCTACATCGTCGCTGCCGTCCTCCTCATCTTCGGTCTCCGCAAACTCAGCTCACCCGCCACCGCCCGAAACGGGAACCTGCTTGCGGCGGCCGGTGTGTTCCTGGCGCTCGCGATCACGCTGCTCGACCGCTCGATCGTGTCATATTGGGAGCTGGCGTTGGGCATCGTCATCGGTGGCGGCATCGGCATCGTCGCCGCCCGCAAAGTCCAGATGACGGCCATGCCGCAGATGGTCGGCCTCCTGAACGGGTTGGGCGGCGGCACGGCGGCGCTCGTCTCCCTCTCCGAGTACCTGCGTCTCTCGATGGCGGCGACCGTGCGCGGCGGCGAAGCCGTGAGCGTCGTGCTGGGCACGGCGATCGGATCGGTCTCGTTCACCGGCAGCATCGTCGCGTTCGCCAAACTGCAGGAACTGCTGTCGAGCAAGCCGTTCCAGTTCCCGCTGCAACGCGCCGTCAACGCTCTGCTCCTCGTCGTCATCCTCACACTCGGCGCCACGATGGTGGTGGGCGGCGACACGGCGACGACGCCGTGGATCGTGTTTGCCGTGGCGCTCGCGTTGGGCGCGCTGCTCGTGCTGCCCATCGGCGGCGGCGACATGCCGGTGGTGATCGCGACGTTGAACGCGCTCACCGGCATCGCGGCCGCGTTCACGGGTCTCGTCCTGCACAACCAGATCCTGGTGGTCGCCGGCATCCTGGTGGGCGCGTCGGGCACCCTGCTGACGCTGCTCATGGGCAAGGCGATGAACCGATCGTTAGGCAACGTGTTCTTCGGCGGGTTCGGCGCGACGGCGGCCGTTGCCGTCGGCGCCCCCGTCGCAGTGGCCAAAACCGTTCGCCAGACGAGCGCCGAGGATACCGCGATTGCCCTCGCGTACGCGCGAAAGGTGGTGATCGTCCCCGGCTACGGCCTCGCCGTAGCCGAGGGACAACACGCGGTGCGCGAGCTGGCGCAGGAGCTCGAGAAGCGCGGCGTCGATGTCAAGTTCGCGATCCATCCCGTGGCCGGCCGCATGCCCGGCCACATGAACGTGCTCTTGGCCGAAGCGAACATCCCGTACGACGAGCTCGTCGAGATGGATCAGATCAACGGCGACTTCGACAGCACGGACGTCGTGCTGGTGGTGGGCGCGAACGATGTGGTGAATCCCGCCGCGCGCGATGATCCCGCGAGCCCGATCTATGGGATGCCCATTCTCGACGTCGACAAGGCGCGCAACGTCATTGTGCTCAAGCGGAGCATGGGCGCCGGCTTCGCCGGCATCGACAACGCACTCTTCTACCGCGACCGCACGCGCATGCTGTTCGGCGACGCGAAGAAGTCGCTCACGTCGTTAGTCGAGGCGCTGAAGGCGGTCTAACGACGGCGCCCGGGCACGCGGAAGCCCACGCGCGCAGCGGCACGGTTCATGGCGTCGGGTCGTTGAATTCGCGGCGAATGGCCGTAATCGGCTCCGCGGGGATCGCAAAGTCGACGAATGGGAACGGCTGGTCGTTCAGTTGGGCCGTGATCGGCATCATGATTGTTTCTATCCGGCAACTCGAATCCACCGGGAATGAAACGCCGGGTGGCTGCGTGCAGCGCCGACCCGGTTTCGAAGTCGTCACGACGGTCCCCCCGTGTGCAGATCGAGAAAGAGACTATTCGGATCGGTAACGAGGATGGCCATCTCACCCGGAGCCTCTTCGACTTCGACCATCGTGTCGGCGTCAGGGCCGCTCCAGCACGAGACGAGGGACGGGCACGAGGGTCGGCGCTCCGGCGGCGTCAGAACTCGACGGCGAATCAGTCTAACGCTGACGCCATTCGCCTTACGGCGGCGGAGGCTGGATATTCGTTTCGACCCGGATGCCCGCCACCGACTGCGAAGGAAGCGCCCAGGTGCCCTGCGCTACCGTGACGGCGTCAAAGGCCACCGTCGCCGTTTGCGTCTGGCACCGGACCGGTGTGGGCGCTGAAATGTCCACCGGCGTCACGGACAGGAACGACGTGCAGGCGGCGCCGGGCGCGCCTAACGTCAACGGCGGAGTGCCGGCGCCGACGAACTCGCCCGACCCGACCGGCGTCCCCACGAGCACGGCCTCGAAGCCCGCGCTTTCATTGAACACCACGATGCTGTCTGACCCGTCGTCCTGCCACGCCGCGACCGTGTACTGCGAATCGACCGGCGAACCGTTCTCGTCGAGCACCAGGAGCTCGGCTGTCATGTTGAACCGTTCCGCTACGCCGTTCACCATCACCGTCCCGGTCGCGATCGGACCGCCTTCGGCCAGGATTTGCGCGATGTCGAGCATCGCGCTGGATCGGTTGGGGTCGGCTGTCTCGTTGAACAGCGTGTCGAAATGGGCGATCAGCCGCGCGTTCTGAGAAGTGGTCGGGCCGGTCGACGAGTCACTCGAGCACGCAACAGCCAGCAACGTAGCGAACACAAGCGGAACAGCGCGCCACGCACGACACGAACGTACGAAGCTCATTGGGCCTCCCAGCCGTGGACGGCAACGAATCCGCCAGGCGCCGCAACCGTTCCCAGCATGGGGTCGAGGCGCTCGCGACCGGTTAGGACGGCCGAGGAGCGCTGCGACAACGGGAGTCGGCATTTAGCACGGAGGAGGAGGGGACTCGATTTCGACACGGATCCCAGACACCTTTTGCTGAGGCAGTGTGACGGTCGGACCGTCCCCGCTGCCCAACACGATCGAGAACGAGTCCACAGAAGGCTGCAGGTTGCACTGGATCGATGTGGGAACATCGATATCGCCCGGCGCGGTGAACGACGCGCACGAGGCGCCGAGCGCGCCGGGCACGACCGAGGCCGTGCCGCCGAAGTCTTCGCTCGAGGTCGCGCCTAACGCCGACAGGGCCGACACAGTGCCGCCCGATTGGAAGAACACGACCGCGGTGTCCGCGCCGTCACCGTGCCACGCGGCCACGATGTACTCCGAATCGAGGGCTGCGCCGCCCGAAATCCCCACGACGGCTTGCGCCACCACATGCACTCGCGTGGTGACCCCGTTCACCGTCACGGTGCCTGTTCCCACCGGCGCGCCCAGAGCCAACGCCTGTGCGATCTCGAAGTAGACCGCGGGGCGGTCGCCGGATGTCGAATTCCCCAGCGAGTCAAAATGGAGAATGAGCGCCGCGTTGTCGCGCGTGGTCGGGCCGGTAACGGAGTCGCTGGAACAGCCAAAGACGACGGCCGCGGCGGCGAGCAGCGGGAGCACGCGGCGTGTGCGAATCGAGTGGAGGCGGCGCATGGAAACCTGTAGAAATGAGACGGGTCGTTGGGCACTACAGCGACGACGCGCTTCCGGGCAACGTCACCGACGCGACGGGCGAGGCACAATCTGAGAACCGAATAATGAGAACGGCTTGATCCGTCCGCGGGCTGCGAGAGCGGCAACCCGGATGCCAACGTGCGTCCGCATCCGGCGATTAGAAGCTGCGTGAACCGGCGTTAGCCCGTCCTAGTAAATCAACGACAGCAAATCGTACTCTGACACGCCGCTGACATAGGCGCCCGCTTCGCACCGCCCGAGCGCCTCGGCGAGGTCGTCGCGGCGATACCGGACGCCCGTTAGGCAGCGCTCGAGATCCGCGAGCTCGCGGCTGGAGAAAAAGTCGCCGAAGAACTTGGCCGACTTGATGACGCCGTCTTCGACGAACAGGCGCACGTCGACCTCGCCGCTCGGGAACCGCCGAGCCCGCTGGAGGTTGAAGGGCGGCGACTCGCCGTAGTTCCAGTCCCACGTGCGGTATTTCGTGTTGGCCAGATCCTCGACGCGGGCGCGATCGTCGGCCGAGAGCTCGTGCGGGGGTACCGGGCCGCCGCCGGGAAAGAGAGAGCGGAGGAGCGCGGCGCGAAAATCCTCCATCGGGAGCGGCGCCGGCAGAAACTCGCTGATGTTGGCGACCCTGCTCCGCACCGATTGAATGCCCTTCGACTCGACCTTGCCCGGCTTCGGTTTGAGTGCGTGCGTGACGTCGTCGAGGTTCGAGTCCAGGAGCAGCGTGCCATGGCTGAACATGCGCTCGCCGCGCACCACTTGCGCGTTGCCCGAGACTTTGCGCCCGTCGACGACGATGTCGTTGCGCCCCGTGCGCTCGGCCGGCACGCCTAACCCGCGCAACGCGTCCACGACCGGGCCGGTGAACTCCGCGTAGTTGTTGAAGCGCTGCGGCGTGTAGCGGGTGATGAAGCTGAAGCTCAGGTTGCCCAGGTCGTGATAGACGGCGCCGCCGCCGGAAATGCGCCGCACGACGGCGATGTCGCGCTCGTGCACGAAGTCGGCGTCGATCTCTTCGATGGTGTTCTGGTGTTTGCCGATGATGATCGACGGCCGGTTGACGTAGAACAGGACGTAGCTATCCGAGAGGTCGAGGGTGAGGAGCGCGTACTCCTCGAGCGCCAGATTCAGCGTCGGGTCGGTGGTGCCGCCGTTGTCGAGGAGCCGCATCGCGTCGTTAGGCAGGCCACTCGCCGCCTAACGCCAGGCGGCCCACGAAGAACTCGCCGAACTCCGCGTAGCGCGCGGACACCTCGTCGAAGCGCATGTCGGTGACCAGCTTCTTGAAATCGAGCGGGTCGCGCGCAAAGAGGGTGACGCCCCACTCCCACGCGTCGAGCCCGATGGCACCGGTGATCACCTGCACCACGCGACCCGCGTAGCGGCGGCCGGTCATGCCGTGCGCGGTCATGAGCCGGCTCCGCTCCTCGAGCGACAGCTCGTACCAGTTCTGGCCCGGCTCGCGGCGCTTGGACATGGGATAGAAGCAGACGTAGGGCATGTCGGGCACGGGCTGCGGGTACAACCGGCGCTGCACGTGCGCGCCGGCGAGCTCCGCGGCAGTCCGTTGGGCGAGGGCTTCGCGATACGCGTCGTCGCCCACGGCCCCGCCACGTTCCTCGGCGTCCTTGGCGAGGCGTGCCGACAGATGATAGAGCCCCGCTTCGGTGACGCTCAAAAAAGAATAGACGAGCGCTGACCGTTCGACGAACGGCTCGCTGCCTAACCGGCGCTGCGCGTCTCCGATGGCATCGAGCGTCGGCCGGAAGTGGATGAGCATGACGTCGGCGCGCGATCCGATGAGCGGCGCCGCGGCCGTCCAGCCTCCCTCGGCTGGACACGCCAGCTCGGCGAGCGCGCGCGACATCCCGTCGCGTGCCGCGGCATCGGCGAGCACGGCGGCCGGGATACGGAAGATCTGGTGGAGGGCGTACCAGCCCTCGAGGGTTTCGGGCGCGTAGTTCACGGGTTCAAATCTACGCGATTCATCAAGGCCGCGGCGGCCTCGAGCTCCGGAATGGCGCTGGGCGGAGTCGGCAGACGCGTGTTGCGGAGAGCGGCGATGAGCGCGGGGAGCCCGAGGACGGGTGCCCGAACCGTTCCGAAGTCGAGCACCTCGGAGACCTCGACGAGTGCCGCGAACTCCGCTCGAGCGACCCGCCTGAGAACGACGGCGGCGAGGCGCGTCGCGAGGGCGAGAACCGGCGCGTCCGCGACGGTTTGTGGATCCGGCACGAATGGATAGTCGCCGTCGACGTCGAGCGGCCGGGCGTTCCATTCGACCAGGAGGTCGGCGAGGCGCGCCGGCACACAGGAATCGGACGCGTAGCACACCTCGAGGCGTGCTCGAGCGCGTGGCACTCCTCTGGCGACGGCGGCGACATCGCCGATGACGACACACGCGACGCCCCTTCGCACCAGACCGCACAGCATCTCCCGCACCGGTTCGCCTAACGCGGCAACTCTCGCCGCGGGCGAGAGGGAGGCGAACGCGCGCAGCCGGATCACACTCGCGCCGCGCGCCGCTGCTCCAAGGAGGACTGTGGAGGGCGAGGTGGCCACACGCTGGGCGCGCGGAGCCGGCGGCCCGCGGTGATGGCGTTCATCGAGGAGTGCGGCAGCGAGCGCGACACCAAATCGAGAATGATACCGCTCGAGGTCGACGACGAGACGCAACGCGCCATCGCGGCTTGCGGCGATTGGCGTGGGAGGCGAGTGCGGATCGAGTTGTATCGCGCGCGTGGCGAGCTCGCCGGCGCGCACGAGTGTCGTTTCGAAAGTCTGCGTGATTTCCCGGACGAGGCCGAGCCATCGCGCGTCGGATGGGGTGCGACTGAGGCGTCGCCCGAGGATGCGGCCCGCGTTGTCGACCCATTTCTCCGTGGCGCCGACGGCCGACGCAAATTGTCTTTTGGAGAGCATCACGACGTTTTTGCCTACTTTGTAGGCAAAAACTATGTGATGGCCCCCCAACTACGAACGTTACCGTTTCGGCGCACGCGTACCATTTGCGCGCGTCACCGCCGAAGCGCCAGACCGCTCGCCGCCAACGCGCGCCGCGCCTGCTGCGCCCGAAGATTCCACTCATACCACCGGAAACCGCCAAGCGCGCGGCGCTTACTGTACCGCTCGACCAGAAGCGCGCTCACGCGACGAGCGGTCGGTTGCGGCAAACTCGGGAGTGCGCGCACGATCGCCGGGACCGCATTGGCCGACAGTCCGTTCACCAGATACGACTCATCGAGACGCCCGGTCGACGCGAAGCGATCGATGTTCCGGCCCGCGATCCACGCCTCGTGGTTCCAGCACGAGAGCGCAACCACCGATGCGACGCCGAGGAGCGACACGCGACGGACAAGGCGCCGCACATCCACGTGAGCCCAGATCTCGATCCCCAGTGCGACGAGCGCGAGTGAGACGCCGATCATGTACACGCGCGCGTACAGGCGCGCGGCGGTGTACCCATACGCCGATTCGTAAAGCGACACGCGGCGATACGCCGAATCGAGCAGCAGCTGCACGAGGAAGATCAGCGCCAGCGCCGCGAAGCGCGCGCGCGCTTCGCCCTCCCCTCTCTCGGCGTGTTGGTCGAGCCAGACCACGAGCATCGTGGCGACCGTTGCCGCCACCGTGAGCTCGCCGAATCCGCGCCGCGCATACTCGGCGTACGTCACACCGCTGCCGGCAACCGCCGGCACGTTGCCGAACAAGTACGATACCTGCAGCCCCAAGAAGAGCGCGAAGAGCCCGCTCACGGATACGAGCACCACGAAGCGCTCGGTGTCGCCTACCGTGAGGCGCGTCGCCGCGTCCTGCGTCTGCGCTTCGGGGCTGCGGCGGAGCGCAATGCCGTACGCGCCGAGCGTGAGCACGGTCAGCATGAGGAAAAAGATGATGCGCGGCACGAAGAGGACGTCCTTGCCCAACGCAAAGACATCATCCCGCAAACGAGCGAGCACCGGGTCCGCCGCCGAGAGGAGCAGCGCGAGCCCGCACACCACGGGAAGCGCCAGGACCGCGCCGCGCAACGCGGGCGGCACACCGCGTCCCGCGCGCGGTAGACTGGCGAGCTCGCCCACGCGGCGCGCGGTCTCGCGGATGGTCCGGAAGAATCCGACCACCGGCGTCAGCACCAACGACACGGCGCCGATCGACTCGACGGGCACGCCCTCGGCGAGCGCCATCGACAGCGCCAGCATCACCGTGACGCCCAGGAGAATGATCGGGAAGAAGTTGGCATCGGCCGTAATGGCGGCACACGCGGCCAGCGCACACGCGGCGGCGAGCAGCACGGCGAGGGGCAGGCCGACACGGCCCTGCGACCGGCGGACCGTCCACACAATGCCTAACGATGCAGCGGCGGTCCAGATGCCCCAGTTGAGCGCCGGGCCGGCATCGAAGCATATCCATGCTCCTAACGCTCCGACGGCCAGCGCAGGCGGCCAGACCACCGCGGCGTTGCGCGCGATCGCAGCCATCGATTGCGGCTCGGTCGGGGACGCCGGACCGGACGCGGCCAAGGTCGGAGCGGACGGCGCCGTCGAAGTTTGAGTCATCATGGTCACACCGCCCGCGCCGCGGGCGCCTGAACGGGTTGCGCCACCAGGCCGCCGAAGCGGCGCTCGCGGCTGTGAAAATCGGAGACCGCTGCGCCCAAGTCTTGCGCGGTGAACGCGGGCCACATGACGTCGCTGAACCAGAGCTCGGCGTAGGCGCATTCCCAGAGCAGGAAGTCGCTCAGCCGGCGCTCGCCACCGGTGCGGATGAGCAGATCCACGTCGGGCGCGGCGGCGCCGCCGCCGTAGGCTGCGCCTAACGCGACGCCCAACGAGTCGGTCGTCACGGCGACGCCACCGTCGCGCGAGACCGCGGTCGCCGCGCGGGCCAGCGCGTCGCGCGACGAGTAGTCGATGGCGAGGCGCAGGTGCAGCGTGGTGCCGCCCGCGGTCGCGGCTTCGGCGGCCTCGATCGCGGCCGTGACCGGCAACTCCAAGCGATCGCGGCGCCCGATCACCGAGAGCTTGACGCCGTTCCGCATGAGCCGCCGCGTTTCGCCGCGGAGATACGCGCGAAAGAGGCGCATGAGCGCGGCCACCTCGCGTTCGGGGCGCCGCCAGTTGTCGGAGCTGAACGCGTAGAGCGTGAGCGTGCGGACGCCCAAATCCGGCGCGGCCTCGACGATGGCGCGGACGGTCTCGGCGCCCCTGCGATGACCGGCGGGGCGCGGGAGTCCGCGGGCGACGGCCCATCTCCCGTTGCCGTCCATGATGATGCCGACGTGGAGGCCGGGTGGGATCGGCGTGATCAAAGTGCTTGGTCTCATAAAGTGAATGGAGAAAAAAAATTCAGCGCTGCAACGTGTCCCGCGTCGCTCGGATGAGCGCTTCCATGTGGTCCAGATACCGCTGCAAGGCCTTGCGTCCCGCCGCCGTGAGGCGGTATTCCGTGCGCGGCCGCCGATCCTCGAACCGCTTGGTGACCGTGACGTACGCCGCGTCCTCGAGCTTGCGCGCGTGCACGCTCAGGTTGCCGTCCGTCGTGCGGAGCAGCGCCTTGAGCTCGTTGAACGTGAGCGACTCTTCGGCCGCCAGCGCGCTCACGATGCCCAACCGCATCCGGTGATGGATGAGCGAGTCGAGCACGCGCGATTCCTCCGACGCCGCGGGCGGGGCGGGCGCACGCACGGCGCCTCACGCGCGGCCGCGCGGGGCGGCGGCCCCGGGCGCCGACCGGCGGCGCCGAGCCGTATTGGAGTCAGCCACCGTACCTCCTGGCGATGATCACGCCGAACACCATGTGCAGCGCGCCGAACCCGGCGATGAGCAGCCACGCGCTCCACGCCACGGGCAGGAACAACGCGAGACCGCCCAGCAGCATGAAACACGCCCCCATCACCGGCACGGCGCGCACCGAGAACGTCCCCCCCGTCATCACACCCGCGCCATAGAGCAACAACCACAGCCCCGGCAGCGCATCCATGAGGCCTAACCGCGACGCCACCGCCGTGATGACCGCGCCGGCCACGATCGGCGGCGCGAACCCGAACACGAACTTGCGCAGCGGCGGCGAGACGACCGGCAGTTTGGCGACCCGCGCCTTCCACGCCGAGGCCGCGAGGCCGATCACGATCGAGAGTCCGGCCTCGCCGATCCAGATGCCTAACCATCTGCCGGCACTCGGCGGCCCCTGCGCCGCGAGCCCGGCCGCGACCGCCGTCACGCCGATCGCGACCTCGCCCCACCCCGACACGGCGGTGAACGATGATGCGCTTTCCATCGTCTCGCGGATAAACCGGAGGTCATCGATCGCGCGATCGTGGAGGGCCAGCGGTATATCCGGAATGTAGGGAGAGTCGCTCATCTGTCAAGTACTTTGTGTCTTAAAGCGAGAAGGCGTCCATCTGTTTCCCTACTATACTATAGCTTCACGCCCGGCACCCCCGCCTTCTGCGCCACCGCGTTGAACGCCGCCACATCGGTCTTCACCAGCGCATCGTACTTCGCCTGGTACCCCGACAGGTCCTTCTTCACCGTCGCCAGCTCCTCCTTCACCGGATCGCTCGGCGACTGGTCGTAGACGAACTGCACACCGAAGCCGACGCCCACCAGTTGGTCGTAGAAGCCCTGCAAATAATGGATGTCGTCCTCCGGCGCTTCGCGCTGGAGCTGCGAGTTGTACATCGTATCCATGAGCGCCTTCGCCTTGTCGTCGAGCGTGTGCGCGGCGTGGAGCACCGTCGTGTCCGCGACCACTCCGTTAGGCGCAAGCGCCGTGGCGGTCGAATCGACGTCCGCCAACTGGCGCCGCAAGCTGTGCAACCCGTTCAGGATCGCGTTGGCCGACGAGACGTCGTCGCGCAGCGCCAGCGCGCTCGTCAACTGATCGCGCGCCGCGGCGGCATCGTAGGCGAGGTGCGGATCGGACCGCACCTCGATCGCGCGGCGCTCGGTCTGACCGTTCGCCGTGATGAGCGCCGTATACGTGCCCGGCAGCACATCGGGGCCGGGGAAACCATCGTCGCCGGCGCCCGGCGGCGGCGCCGGCGCGATGGCTAACTTGGTTGGGCCTTTGTAGCCGAGCCGCCATTCGAACGTGTTCATCCCGGCCTTGGCGCCGCCGTTGCCGGTGTACACCGTGTCGTTCTGCGCATCGAGGATCGCGATGCGAACCGCGCCTTCGTGCCGCGCCTTCTGCGCCGCCGTCGCCTCGAGCTTCCTGGCGAGCCAGTAGCGGATCACCGCCGCGCGCGGCGTGCTCGGCGCGTGGTAGGCCGAGGCAGATGGGCCGCCGTATTCGTTGGAGTGCCAGAGCGTGGCGGGCTCTACGTCGAACACGTGAAACGCCGACGACGCAATCTGCGGCGTGAGCGCCTGGAGCGGCGCGATGTCGTCGAGCACGAACAGCCCGCGCCCGTGCGTGGCGATGGCGACCGAGCGCGTGTTCTTCACGAACAGGATGTCGAACACCGGCGCGGTCGGAAACGCGCTGGCCAGCGACTTCCACGTCTCGCCCGCGTCGCGCGAATACCAGAGGCCGTTGTCGGTGCCTAACAGAAGAAAGCCCTTCTGCGCCGGATCCTCGCGCACCACGTGGGCCGCGTACGCCGGCAGGCCGCGCGAGATGGCGGCCCAGCTGCCGCCGTAGTTCGTCGTCTTGAACACGTATGGTGAGTCGTCGCCAAACTCGTGGTCGTCGAGCGTGATGTACGCGGTGCCGGCATCGAACGGCGACACGCCAACCTGGTACACTCGGCCCTCGTCGGGCAGCCCTTTTGCCTTGGGCCGCACGTTGGTCCATGTCTTTCCGCCGTCCCTGGTCACCTGGACGTTGCCGTCGTCGGTGCCTAACCAGATCACGTTGCTGTCGGTAGGCGCGATGGTGATCGTCAGGATCGTGTTGTAGGTCTCGGCGCCGGAAATGTCGTACTCGACGTCGCCGCCGCTCGTGACCTGCTTGCTCTTCTCGTTGCGCGTGACGTCGGGGCTGATCACCGTCCAGTGCGCGCCGCCGTCGGTGCTCTTGAACAGCACGTTGCCGCCCAGGAACACCTCGTTTGCGTTAGACGCCGAGACTGCGATGGGCGACGTCCAGTTGAAGCGGTATTTGAGGTTGGCCGGCGCCGTCTGCTCGACGCCCGGGATGTACGGACGGATGAGGCGCGACACGCCCGTCTTGAGATCGAGCCGCGTGACGAACCCGTTCTGCGAATCCACGTAAATGATGTTCGAGTCGCTCGGCGCCGGTACCGCGTATTCGCCGTCGCCGCCGGTCACCGCGTACCACTCGGCGCCGCTGCCGTCGCCTTCGACCTGATTGTTGGATGGACCGCACCACGCGTTGTTGTCCTGCAGGCCGCCGCACAAACGGAACGGCTGCCGAGAATCGGCGGCCACCATGTAGAACTGTCCGATCGGAATGTTGTTGAGGTACCGCCAGCTGGCTCCGGCGTCGTGACTGACGTAGACGCCGCCGTCGTTACCCTGGATCATGCGGGCCGGGTTCGTCGGATCGATCCACAGCGCGTGGTGGTCCGGGTGCACCGTGTTGCCGTCGATCTCGTGCGCCGTGTGGCCGCCGTCGCGGCTTTCCATGAGCTGGAACGACGAGAAGTACACGCGGCGGTCGTCGGTGGGCGAGACGTCGATGCGCGAGAAGTAGAACGGGCGCACGTCGAGCGCATGGTTGCCGCTGACGCTCGACCAGTGGTCGCCCAGGTCGTGCGTCTCCCACAGCAGGCCGGACTTCGCCTCGACGATCGCGTACACGTGCGTCGGGTCGGATTTCGATGTGCCTAACGCAATGCGGCCGTACGGCCCGTCGGGCAGCCCCTCGTGCAGGCGCGTCCAGGTGTCGCCGCCGTCGGTGGAGCGCCAGATGCCGCTGCCCTTCCCGCCGTTGTCGAGCTTCCACGGGAAGCGCCGCACCTGCCACGTGCCGGCCAACAGCACGCTCGGGTTGCCGGGCTCCATCACCAGGTCGCCGGCACCGGTGGTATCGTTCACGAACAGCACCTTCTTCCAGCTGCGGCCGCCGTCGGTGGTGCGGAAGACGCCGCGTTCTCCGTTAGGCTTCCACGCGTTGCCCACCGCCGCGACGAATACGCGGTCGCTGTTGGCGGGGTCGATGACGATGCGCGAGATCTGTCCCGCGTCGCGAAGGCCCATGAAGTGCCAGCTCTGTCCGGCGTCGGTCGAGAGATAGACGCCGTGTCCGTTGATCACGTCGTTGCGGATGTTGGCCTCACCCGTGCCCACCCACACGATGTTCGGATTGTTGGGCGCGAGTGCGATGGCGCCGATCGACGCCTCGGGTTGCTTCTCGAACACCGCCTTCCACGAGATGCCGCTGTCCGTGGTCTTGAACACGCCGCCGCCACCGGGACCGACGTAGTACACGTTCGGATCGCCGGGCACGCCCGCGACCGCGGCGACGCGTCCGCCGGCCACCGTCGGGCCGAGGTTGCGGATGCCGAGCCACGCGAGCGAGTCGATGCTCGCGGCGGCGGTGGTGTCCGCAGACGAGTCGGAGGCCGGTTTGGCAGGAGCCTTCCCCTTGGACGGCTGCTTCGCGGGGACGGTGCTGGTGTCACCCTTCTGCTTGGCTTGCGCTGCGAGTGGCGGCGCAGCAAAGGCGACGATGGCTGCGAGACAGAGAGCGGAACGCACGACGAGCGGACGTGACATGTGCATGGGGATGGTGCGCGCGGGGCGCGGTATGTCTTGGGCTGGGGTTTGAACGCGAGGGTGGCCGGCACCCGGCGCCCGTCAAGAAAGTACGGGTTGCGCCGAGAGTCGGCCACTGCGCGCGATCGACCGGAGCGATGTGATTCTTGGAAGGCATCAGATACTAGTGAGCTGCGTCAGAGATTCTGATAGCGGTTATGGGGAATGGGAAAGCGCTCGCTGTCGCTCGCTTGGGGAAGCGCTGCGCTGGGGGAAGCGGCGGCGACGCCGCCTGAGGGGCGGAACAACATCAATGGTCTGCACAACGTGAGTGCCATGCGCGCGAGCCTCGGCGATTCGAGACTCTCCACCCAGGGACACCTGATGTCCTTCCACCCCCTCAGGCGGCGTCGCCGCCGCTTCCCTCAGCGTTCGCGCTTCCCCAAGCGAGCGTCGCGAGCGCTTCCCCATTCCCTTGACTGCTATCCGAACCTCAGACGCGCCCCACTAGCTGCCTACAAAGTAGGCAGCTTTTCCATGATGTCCTCCAAAAGGCACTTCGCGACGGCGGCCGGCTCGACCACGATCTACATCGAGTGGACGGCGAACATGCCGCCCTGCGGATCCATGCACTGCGCGATGCGGCTGCCGCCGGGCACATCCATCGGCCCGTTCAACACTTTCCCGCCGGCCTTGGTGACGCGATCGGCCGCGCGGTCGGCGCTGTCGACGCGCACGTAGGCAAGCCAGTTAGGCGGGACCCTGTCGTCGGGCGGCGACACGAAGATACCGCCTAACTGAACGCCGTTGCGCTCGAAGATCTGGTAGGTGCCGAGCGGACCCATGTCGTGCGCGGGGCCGGCGGTCCAGCCGAACAGCTTGGAGTAGAAGTCGAGCGCCGCGGCGACGTCGGTGGTGCTCAGCTCGTGCCACGAGAACTCGCCCAGCTTGGGCGGCGCATCGGCGGCCGTGTCGGTTTGCTTCGGTGTGTAGACGCAGATCGTCGCGCCCTGTGGGTCGGCAATGACGGCGAACCGGCCGACGCCGGGGATGTCGGTGGGCTCTTTGTGGATCGAGCCGCCCAGGGCGACGGCCTGTTCAGCCGTCTCGTCGACGTCGGGCACGTTCACGTATGCGAGCCAGTGCGGCGGCATGTCGGCCGCGGCCGGCGTCATGTTCATCACACCGCCCAACGGCGTGCCCGAGGCTGTCCACATGGTATATGGCGGTCCGCTGCCGATCGAGAACGGCTCGGTTCCCCACCCGACAGCCTCCTTATAGAACGAGACCGCGGATTGCACGTCGGGGGTCATGAGATCGTGCCAGACGATGCGGCCTTTGGCCGGGGAGTCGGACATAGGACCTCCAGCGAAGGAGAAAATAGAAGCCCAAAGGGGACCCGATGGTGAGCGATCCCCGGTGCCGTGTCAAGCGACAGGTTGGTGATCGTCGCTCTGCGTTCGGCTGGGAGATGACAGGCCGATCCGTTGACGGGCTCTGCCATGTCAGAGGTTGGTCATCGTTTCTATGGCGGACTCCTCGCAAAATTCTGGCATAAGCTTATCTTGGTGCGCCGAGGCTGGTGAACATCGCTTTGAGCGGGGCGAAGGTGTTCTTCGGTACGGCAGACCACACCTGCGCGTTGACGCGTGAGTACGGTGCCCAGAGGTGGCAGCATGACGATGGTGCTCGTGATCGAAGAGGATCGCACAGCATCCGATTGGCTGGTGAGGACGCTGGCAACGGGAGGACATTCGGTCGAGGCCGCCGGCAGTGTCGAGACGGCGATGGAGCGCGTGCGCTCGCTTCCGCGCACGGATCTGGTGGTGGTCGATCTCGCGTTGCCGCGGACGACGGGCTTCCAGTTTTTGCGCGAGCTGCGCGAGGAGCACAACGAGGTTCCGGTGATCGCGTTGAGCACCGAGTGGCGCGAGGCGGACCGGGTGCAGGCCTTTCGGTTAGGCGCGGACCAGCATGCGGTGCGGCCGATTGGCGCATCGGAATTGCTGGCGCGCGTGGATGGGCTCATCGAGCGCACACGCGCGCGGCGCGCGAACGAGCACGGCGCCCAGCCGTTTCGCTACCGTTTTGGCGACGTCGAGGTGAACGCCGCGACGCGCGAGGTGCGGCGCTCGGGAGCGCCGGTGCAGCTCGCGCCGCTCGAGCTGGAGTTGTTATTGGCGCTCATCCGCCGGGACGGTGCCGCGGCGGCGCGCGTCGAGCTCCTCAAGGAAGTGTGGGGCTACGAGTCCGACGTCGTGAGCCGCACGCTCGACACGCACGTGGCCAACCTGCGCGGGAAGCTCGAGCGTGATCCTGCCGTGCCGCGGCACATCCTGACGGTGCGCAAAACCGGGTACCGCCTGCAGGCCTGAGGCTCATCGCAGTACTCCTTTGCTCGGCGACGATGCCGCGGAGGTCACATGGCTGGCTCGGTGCGGAGCGTGGCGGGCGCGTTAGGCGTGGCGCTGGTGTGTGCGTGCGCGGCGCATCGGGCGCCGGAGACGGCGGTGTCGTCGCCGGATGTGCAGACCTCCGGTGGCGTCACGATTCTCACCAGCGCGGTCTTGCAGAAGCAGAGCCGCTCGCTCCTCGACCTGATCAAGGCGCGCGTGCCATCCGCTCAGATCATCGACAACACGCCGTGTCCCGACGTGTTTCTCCGCGGGCGTTCCACGATCACGACGTCATCGAATCCGGCGATCTACGTGGATGGCCAGCGGGCCAACAACACCTGCGTGCTCGACATGATGAATGTGCACGATCTGGAGCGCGTGGAGATCTATCCGAACGGGCAGCCGCGGGGCGGATATCAGAGCAGCCCGTACGGCGTCATTCTGATCTTCGTCCGCACTTCGGACTAACGCTGGAGCGGGAAGCGCGCGCTGGCGCGCGTGCGCAGCGCGCGCTCCCCTCTCGTCTTACGGTCCGGTCGGTTCGTTGCAACCCGAGGTGTGCGTCGGCGCGGCCGTGGGATTGGAGTCCCACCACATGCGGGTCGCAAAGTCATCCGACCCACCCATCTGCGCGAGCGCCGCGTTCACGTTGGCCGCGTTCACCGAGTATTCCGTCTGCGAGTATTCAAAGCGGCGCGGGACGAAATCCACGATTGCGTTAGGCCCCGCGTGCAGCGTGGCCGGTTGGCACGTGCGGCGCCAGTCGACCCATGCCTGGGTGCCATCGCTATAGAACGCGACGTACTTCTGGATCGCGATCTGGTCGAGCCCGGCGGGAATCCCCGGCGTGTACGCGATACCGGGCTTGCCCTCGAACGCAGTGACGGCGGCTTCATCGGTCACGCCCCACTGATCCATCGATGCCTGGATGCCGGCGTAGTAGTCGGTGGCCGCTTCCCCCGGTGCGAGACCGCCCATGCTTCGCTGCGCCGCCTCTGCCTTGATGAACATGACCTCGGCGTACGTCATGATGAATGATGGCCACCGGAGACCGGACCCATCACCGAACGGTCCGTACGACGTGGCGCCGGGATAGAAGACCAGGCCCGGGCGTGAGGCGACGTTGAACCACGTCCCGGCGGTGTCGGCGTTCAGTCCGTTCGGCATGCCGCCGTAGCCGTTCGGGAAGATCGTGGAATCGAGGACAGGCTGCGCGTAAATCGCCACACGGGGATCGTCGTACGGCACCATTTGATCCATCAGCGTCTTCGACATGCGGTGGTCGTCGCGGGTCTTGAAGTTGTCGGCCCACGGGTTGTCGTATACTCCGTCGCCTGGCCACACGATCTTCGCGTTGTCATCGTTGCTGGTGAACACGCCGCCTGGGTCGGATAGTGCCGCCGTGAGCTGCGTGTTGGCCGTCGCCGGGTCGACGTTCACGATGTGCATCGCGAGGCGTGCCCGGAGCGAATTGGCGAACTTGACCCACTTCTTGACGTCGCCGCCGTACAACGGATCGGCGGAGCCGAGTCCGCTGGAGTCGGTGGCCTCCATCGCTGTCACGGCGTCGGCGAGCCGCGCGAAGAACGACGTATAGATGTCCTGCTGCTTGTCGTACACCGGCGTGAGCGTGCCGCCGGTCGAGTCTGCGCCTAACGCCTGCGAATACGGGATGTCGCCCCAGATATCGGTGAGGTTCTCGAACGTCCAGATCTGAAGGACGGTGGCCGGTCCCCAGATCGCCGGATTCGTCTCGGATTGTCCTTTTTGAATCACCTTCCGCAGGTCCTGCAGTTCCTGGAAGTACGCATCGTCGAAGTACGATGTCGTGCTCGGCCCCTGCAGGCGGCTGTAGCGGTCTTCGTCCGGGTACTGCACTTCGGCAAGGTGCTGCGCAACGAACTCCGTGGCGCGCAGATCGCGTCCGTTGCCCACCCAGTGCGCGGCCGTGATGGCCGCGTTCGTGAACAGCGCACCCGCGGGTGCGTCGACCGGGGTGTTGGGGTCGGTGTTGATGTCGGTGATGTTCTTGGTGTTACAGGCCAGCGCGGCAAGCACCAGCATGCACCCACCAACCGACGAGATGAATCGCTTCTGCATGGTTCGCTCTCCGTTGGTGTGCGTTACGGCGTGACCTGGAGCTGGATACCGAACGACTTCGGATTCGCCAGCGAGGCGAACTCGACGCCCTGGAAGTTCCCCGTCTGCGTGGAGAATTCAGGATCGATGTTCGGGACGTTCGTGCTGGTCCACAGGTTGCGGCCGTACAGCGCGATCTGCAGCTGCGACGCATGCATGAAGCTGACAATGTTAGGCGGCACGTCGAAGCCGAGCCGGATCTCGCGGAGCTTGAGGTAGCTGTCCTTGTAAATGAACGGCTCGTGGATCGGGAACAAGCTCTGGTAATACTCCTCAGCGGTCACCACGGTCGTGTTCGGCTGACCCGTCGCGTCGTCGATGCCCTTGATCACGAGACCGGGATCATTCCAGTCCTTCTCGCGTCCGTGGACGGTGGACGCGAGCACGCCGGTGTATTGGCCGAAGAAGTTCGTGATGCTGAAGATCGAGCCGCCTTCGTGGATGTCGAGGAGCGCAGACAGCGTGAGCCGCTTGTACCGGAACTCGTTGTTCCATCCGCCGGTCCAATCGGGCTGCACGGTGCCGAGCACCTTCTGGGGACCGAGCTGCGGCAATCCGTCGTGGAGGAGCAGCTGATGGGTCGCAGGGTCACGCAGGAAGGCGTAGCCGTACAGTGCGCCGTACGGCTCGCCCTTGCGCGCCTCCTCGTTGAGGTACCACGAGCTGCCGAGGACGATCGTCTCGACGCCATTCGTGAGCGCGTCGACGCGGCTGTTGTTCTTGGCGACGTTGAACGTCGTGTTCCACTCGAAGTTGCCGCCGAACGCACGAACCGGGGTCACGTTGAGGGAGGCGTCAAAGCCCTTGTTGCTGATCTTGCCCGCGTTGATCCACTTCTTCTGATAGCCGGTGGTCGGCGAAATCGGGATGTCGATAATCTGATTTGTCGTGGCGCGCGAGTAGTACGACGCATCGATGCTCGCGCGATCGCCGAACAGGCCTAACTCGAAGCCCACCTCGTTGGACCGCGTGATCTCCGGCTTGAGATCGGCGTTCGCGAACGCGTCGTCTGCCGAGTAGAGCGGCGAGGCGCCGAATTTCGTCGACTGGCCGTCGAACACCGTGAGCAGCGAGTACGCCGGCGCAGTGTTGCCGACCTTGGCGATGGAGCCGCGCAGCTTGAGGTAGTTGATGACGTTCGACTTGAGCGAAGGAAGCGCGTCCGTTAGGACGAGCGACGTGTTGACCGACGGGTAGAAGTACGAGTTCTTGCCCTTGGGCAGCGTGGACGACCAGTCGTTGCGCGCCGTGCCTTCCACGGTCCACCAGCCATCCCATGTGAACGACGCCGATCCGAACACGCTGTTGGTTTGCTCCTTCTCGTCGTACTGGTCGAGCGTCGGCGCGATGGCGGCGTTGCTCAGGTTGTAGATGCCGGCTTCGGTAATCCCCTGCGTGGACTGCTGCGTTCTGTGATATGACTCTTGCCGCTCTGCCGCCGCGATGAGTCCGCTGAGCTGCAGCTTGCTCGTGACGTTCTTCTGGGCGTTGAGCAGCGCCGTGGTCGTGTAGTCCGTCTGGTTGTCGTTGTAGAGCGAGAACGCACCGGGGAAGGTCAGGTCCGCGAGTCCGGCGCCGGCCCAGCTGACGTTCTGCGAATTCACGTCCTGCTGCGATTGCGTGCTGAAGATGTCGCCGCCCGCACGGCCGGTGGCGGTCAGCCAGTCGTTGATCTGATAGGTCGCGGTCACGGCACCGATGTACTGATTGCGCGTGTCCTCTTCGGGATTCATGTATTGCAGAAAGAACGGATTGCTGTGGTAGTTGCTGTTCCAGTTGTAGCGGTTGCCGAACTGGTTGAAGTCCATGTAGTGCGCGCGGAGCGCATTCATGTCGACCTGGCGCCCGAACCACACATCAAGGCCCTCGAGAATGCCGGCGTTGTAGCCGACGCCGGCGCGATTGAGGCCGTTGTTGCGAAGGAACTCGAGGCTCGCGGACGTCGTGAGCCGATCGCCGATCTTGAGGTTGCCGGCGAGGGAGCTCGTCCACTTGTGGAAGTAGTTGTTGGGGACGATGCCGCTCTGATTCTGGACGCCGACGGCCATCCGGGCGTTCGACTTCTCGCTGCCGCCATCGACGGCCAGATTGGCCTCGAAGGTTCCACCGGTGTTGAAGAACGACGAGACGTTGTCCGGATGCGCGACCCACGGCTGCTGCGGACCGGTGAATTGGTCGATGGGCCGTCCATCGAGCCGGGGACCGAAACTCTGGTCGTTGCCGTCCTGCACTCCATCGCCTAACCCGTCGACGTAGCTGAACTGGCCGCCGGCACCCTGACCGTACAAGTTCTGGAAGTCTGGCAGGACGCCGACCTTGTCGAACGAGTAGCTGGTGTTGAGGCGCGTCTGGATCTTGCCGTCGGTATTGGCGCCATGTTTGGTGACGATGATGATTGCGCCGTTGGCCGCGGCGGCGCCGTAGAGCGCTGCTGCGTTAGGCCCCTTGAGTACCGTGACCGACTGGATGTCGTCGGCGTTCAAGTCGCTGATGGTACTGCCGTAGTCCCATCCGCCGTTGGCATCGGAGCCGCGGTCACGCGTGGGCAACGGAACGCCGTCGATCACATAGAGCGGCTGGTTGTTGCCGGTGATCGAGTTGGAGCCGCGAATACGGATCGCGACGGAGCCGCCCTGCGTCCCGGGTGATGTGACTTCAACGCCGGACACCTTCGCGCCTAGCTGTTCGACGAAGTTGTTGTTGGGCGCCTGCGTGAGATTCTCGTTGCTCACGGCTTGCGCCGAGGTGCCGAGCTGGCTCTTCTTGACCTGCTGGCCTTCGGCGACGGTGATCACACCCTGCAACTGCACGGGCGCGACCTCGAGCGCGATGTCGACGGTGTTGGTGCCGCTCGTGAGCTTGACCACCGCGGAGCGCTCGCGATAGCCGATGAGACGCGCGAGGACGGTCACGGTTTGGCCGGCTTCGCCAGCGGGAAGAACAATGCGGTAGGCACCGTCGCTCCCGGCGATGCCGCCGAGTCGGGTGTTTTGGATGTACACCGTGGCGTTTGGCAGCGGGGCCCCGCCCTCACCGGTCACGTGGCCCGTGAGGACGTCTTGGGCCGCGAGGACGGTGGGCATGAGCGCAAGTGCCGCTGCTGCGATCAAGGCATGACGAAATCGAGCGTCCATGCTGCCTCCTATTCCCAGTCGCTCGGGGTGTGGTGATCACACACGGGCGGTGACGTCAACGCACGGGTTGGCGCCGCCAGTGGCACGTTAGGCGGGGCGGAAACCGCCCGGCACGAAGGGAAATGATGGAGCGGGGCCCGCGCGCGGGTAGCACGCCGCCGGCAGGATTCACACGAACTTGACGCGGCCTTGACAAACGCCGAGGCGGGCTCGGCCGAAGCTATGACCCCGAGCGTGCGATCGGCGCGCGAGTGTGACGCGCTATGTCAGGAGAATGTTATGGACGCGCGAGCAACGGCTCGGCAGCCATCAGGGAGTCATCACCTACTTTGTAGGCATCTACTCTCCGATGATCCCGTGAATCGTGCGACGGCCCGTGGCCGCGATGGCCTTCGCCCTGCCTAACGGCCGAGCATCAGGCGAACCGTGGCGCCAGGATGAATCGTGAATGGCACCGTCAAGTTGCGCCCCGAGAGCGTCGGCTGCGCGAGCAACGCCAGGCGCGCGCCCGGATACACCAGCTCGGCCGGCACCTTGATCTGCACCGTTTGGAGCGGGGCCACGTTGCCGACGTCGAGCCGCCGGTTGCCGTCCGTGATGTACAGCTGATACGCGTTCGGCAGCACGTTCTGGAGCGTGACGAACGCCGGCGCGCCCTTGTCCTGCTGCTCCGACGGCGCATGATGCGTGCAGCCTGCCAGGCCCGCCGAGCAGGCGGCCGCTACGGCGATGCCGATTGCGAGCGTGAAACGCTTCATCGATCATCCTCCAGCCGGGGACGCTGTCGTGACGCGAGGAATCTTCTCCGCTGACTCCGTTAGGTCAAGGCGCGCGAGTGCACCGGTCGGGTGCGACGCATACATTTCGCAATCACTTTTTCCACCCATTCCATGACCAATAATCGGCGCATGGCGCCCGGTGCGCCGGGCATCGAGCCGCGCTGGACCTCGAGCGCCAAGTCCGGCGTCGGCACCTCGCCCACCGGTTCGAGCCACGTCTGGTTCACGCTCAGCCACGGCATCTTCAACGAGATCTACTTCCCGGATGTCGATATGCCGTGCACGCGCGACATGGGAATGATCGTCACCGACGGCCAAGAGTTCTTCTCGGAAGAGAAACGCCACACCACGCACGAGATCGCCCACATCGCGCCGGGCGTGCCCGCCTTTCGCCTACGCAATACCTGCGAGAACGGGCGCTACCGGATCGACAAGCACGTCGTGTCATCGGTCCGGCACGACGCGGTGCTCCAGCAAACGACGTTCGTCCCGCTTCGCGGCGCGCTCGCCGACTACCACCTGTACGTGCTGCTCTCCCCACACCTGGGCTGCCGCGGCGCGGAAAACATTGCGTGGCTCGACGAGTACAAGGGCGTGCCGATGCTGTTCGCGCGGCGCGCCGACTACGCACTCGCGCTCGCGTGCAGCGCGCCGTGGCTCGCGCGTAGCGTCGGCTTCGTGGGCGTGTCCGACGGGTGGCAGGACCTCGACGCGCACAGGACGCTGACGTGGCAGTACGACCTCGCGGACTCCGGCAACGTCGCGCTCACCGGCGAGATCGACCTCGCCGCCTCCGACGGCCAGTTCCTGCTTGCGTTAGGCTTCGGCCGCGACGACGCCAAGGCCGCGTTCGCCGCGCGGTCGGCGCTCTACCATGGGTACGAGCGGACCCAGGCGGCGTACGTGCACGGCTGGCAGCAGTGGCAGCACGCGCTCCCCATCAACAAGACCGGCATGCCGGGCGACCCCAAGGTGCGCGGCGTGAGCGCCGCCGCGCTGCGCGTGCACGAATCGAAGCGATTCGCGTCGGCCATCATCGCGAGCATGTCGATTCCCTGGGGCTTCGCCAAGGGCGACAACGACCTCGGCGGCTACCACCTCGTCTGGCCGCGCGACCTCGTCGAAGCCGCGGGTGGACTGCTCGCCGCCGGCGCGACGGCCGACGCGCACCGCGTGCTCAACTATCTCGCGACGACGCAGGAGAGCGACGGACACTGGGCGCAGAACATGTGGCTGGATGGCGTGCCGTACTGGAACGGCGTCCAGCTGGATGAAGCAGCGTTCCCGATCCTCCTCGTCGACCTGCTGCAGCAAGAGGACGAGATGTCGCTCGCCGACCTCGAACGCGTCTGGCCGGTCGTCAGGCGCGCGGCGGCGTTTATCGCGCGCTGCGGACCGGGCACGCCGCAGGACCGGTGGGAGGAGAACGCGGGGCTGTCGCCCTTCACGCTCGCCGTCGAGATCGCGGCGCTGCTCTCGGCTGCACAATTGGCCGAGCAGCACGGGGAGATGGATGTGGCGCGCTATCTGCGCGAGACCGCGGACGGCTGGAACGATGACATCGAGCGGTGGACGTACGCCACCGACACAGACCTCGCCCGAGAGTTAGGCATCGAAGGCTACTACGTGCGGATCGCGCCCATCGCCGCCGCGACGGCCGCGTCGCCGAAAGAAGGCTTCGTCCCCATCAAGATGACACTGCCCGACATCGACGCCGAGTCGAGTATGGTGGTGAGCCCCGACGCGCTGGCGTTAGTCCGGTTCGGGCTGCGCGCGGCCAACGATCCCCGCATCGTCAATACGGTGCGCGCGATCGACGCGGTGCTCAAGCGCGACTTGCCATATGGCCCGGGCTGGCGGCGCTACACCGGCGACCGGTACGGCGAGTACGACGACGGGTCGCCCTATAACGGCGGCGGCGTTGGGCGTTGCTGGCCGCTGCTCACCGGCGAGCGCGCGCACTACGAGCTCGCCGCGGGTCGCCCGGATCGCGCGATCGATCTGCTGCGCATCATGGAAAAATCCACCAGCAGCACGGGGATGATTCCCGAGCAGACGTGGGATGCGCCGGACATCCCCGATCTCGAGCTCTTCAATGGACGCCCCGCGGGCTCGGCCATGCCGCTCGTGTGGGCGCACGCGGAACACATCAAGCTCTGCCGCTCGATCGCCGACGGCCGCGTGTTCGATACGCCGTCGTACACCGCACAGCGCTACGTGCTGCAACGCACGCCGTCCGCGTACGCGGCATGGCGGTTCAACCTCAAGCGCAGGCGTCTGCCGCAGGGCCGGACGCTCCGCATCGAGGTGCTCGCTCCGGCCACGGTGCACTGGAGCGCAGATGACTGGCGCACCACCACCGACACGCCCACACAAGCGACGGGACTCGGCGTGTTCATCGCGGACCTGCCCACGACGCGCCTCGGCGCCGGTGACAGCGTCGTCTTCACGCTGTTCTGGCCGGCGGATCAGCGATGGGAAGGTGTCGACTACACGGTGGTCGTGGAATAACGGCGGACAAGTCAAGACAGGGCGGGACAAGTCCGGACAGTGGCGGACAGAGAGGGTTTCTGGCTCAAGCTTTGCCGCGCAACTAACCACTCTTGAGGCTCCGGCCTTGTCAGACCCTGTCTAGCATTGTCCGCTCTATGGCATTCACGAAGGCCCAACTGGAACACTTTCGCGTGCGACTGCTCGAGGAGCGCGAGCGCGTGACGCGTGATCTCGCGCGCTATCATGCCCAGACGTCGCGATCGCTGCGCGACGAGTCGGGCGAGCTGTCGTCGGCGCCGGTGCACCTGGCCGATCTGGGAACCGACACGGAAGACCAGGAGTTGGATGCGTCGAACGCGGCCCGGCAAACGCTCGAGTTGGAGGAAATCGACGCGGCGCTGGAGCGGCTGTATCACCGTCCCGACGAGTACGGCCGGTGCGAGAAGACGGGTGAACCGATTGCGTACGAGCGGTTGGACTTGATCCCGTGGGCGAGGACCTGTTAAGGCGGACAAGGCCGGACACGGCCGGACAATCCCCGCCTTATCGCTCACTATCCGGACTTGTCCGGCTTTGTCTTGTCCTGTCCGCCTGACGCCCGACGACGATCTCCGGCGACATCCCGAGGAACAACCCCGTCTCGACCACACCGGGACGCTCGCGCAGCGCATGGTGCACGGCGTCCGGGTCCACGATTCCGTTAGGAAACCGCGCATCGATGAGGTAGTGGCCCTCGTCCGTCACGAACGGATGCTCGGCGCCGCCTAACCGGAGCACGGGCTCGGCGCCTAACGAGCGGAGGGCATCGAGGTGGCCTTCCCAGCCGAACGTGACCACCTCGACCGGCAGCGGGTAGCGCGCGCCGAGGTACGCCACGAGCTTGGCCGGATCGATCACGAGGATCCACCGGGCGCTCCGCGTGGCGACGATCTTCTCGCGCAGGAGCGCGCCGCCGCCGCCCTTGAGCACACGACCCGCCGGATCGACCTCGTCGGCGCCATCGATGGTCACGTCCACCTTCGGGTGTCGCTCGAGCGTGGTGAGCGGGACGCCGCATTCGAGCGCGAGACGATGCGACGCATTGGATGTCGGGATGCCGACGATGTCGTGCAGCGCGCGCGCGGCCACGCGGCGCCCGATCTCTTCGATGGCGAACGCGGCGGTGCTCCCCGTGCCTAACCCGACGACCATGCCCGGCTGCACAGCGTCCACGGCGCGCACCGCCGCGTCGCGCTTGGCGGCCGCGCGCGGGTCGATCACGGCTCGCGCCACTCCGCGCCGTCGCGGGCGACGAGCGTGTCGGCGGCCGACGGACCCCACGTGCCGGAGGTGTAGTTGGGCAGCTTGATGAGGTTCGGGTTCTTCCAGCCTTCGATGATCGGATCGATGATCCGCCACGACGCCTCCACCTCGTCCCACCGCGCGAACAGCGTCGCGTCGCCCAACATGCAGTCGAGCAGCAGCGTCTCGTAGGCGGGGTGTGAGCTCGTGCCGTACGCGTCCGCGTAATTGAACACCATGCGCACGGGCGCCATCTGCACGTCCACGCCGGGCACCTTCACCTCGAACCGCAACGAAATGCCTTCGTCGGGTTGGATGCGCATCACGAGCACGTTGCGCTCGAGACGCTGCCCGTCGCGCGTACGGAAGAGCGAGTGCGGCGGCTCCTTGAACTGCACCGCGATTTCCGTCGCGTGCTTGGCGAGCCGTTTGCCCGATCGCAGGAAGAACGGCACACCGTGCCAGCGCCAGTTGTCGACGGTGAAGCGGATGGCCGCATACGTGGGCACGCGCGACTCTTTGGCGACGCCGGGTTCGTCGCGATACGCCGGCACGTGCTCGCCGTTCACTTCCCCCGCGTCATACTGGCCGATCACCGAGATGTCGTCCGCATCTTCGGGCGCCACCGGATGAATCGCACCGAGTACTTTTGCCTTCTCGCCGCGGACGGCGTCGGCGTCGAATGCGTTCGGCGGCTCCATCGCGGTGAGCGTGAGCAGCTGCATCAGGTGGTTCTGGAACATGTCGCGGATCACACCGGACTCCTCGTAGTACGATGCGCGGTGTTCCACTCCCACTGTCTCGGCGGCGGTGATCTGTACGTGGTGCACGTAGTTCCTGTTCCACACCGGCTCGAAAATCGAGTTGGCGAACCGGAGCACCAGAATGTTCTGGACGGTTTCCTTGCCGAGGTAGTGATCGATGCGGTAGATTTGTTGCTCGGAAAAGAGCGACAGCAGCAGCTTGTCGAGCGATCGCGCGCTGTCGAGGTCACGGCCAAACGGTTTTTCGATCACGATGCGCGCCCACTTCTTGTCGTCGCGCACCGTACGCGGCACGAGACCGCTCTCCGACACGCGCTTGGCGGCATCGGGATACAGGCTGGGCGGAATCGCGAGGTAGATCAGCCGCCCCGCTTCGCTGTCGTCGACGCCCTCGAATTCCGACACGCGCTGCGTGACTGACTTGTAGGTCTCGGCGGCCTTGAGATCACCGCGCACGAATCGCAGCATGCCGAGGAATTTGTCGAGAGCCGGGCCATCGGTGACCTTGATCTCGTCCGAGTGCTTGAGCGCCTCGCCCATGGCGGATCGATAGGAATCGTCCGTGTAGTTGTCGCGCCCAACGCCGACGATGATCGACTCGGGGTCGAGGAGGCCGTCGCACGCCAGATGCGCGAGCGCGGGCATGAGCTTACGCCGCGTGAGATCGCCGCCGGCGCCTAAGATGACCATCGCGCACCGTGCGGCCTTGCGCATCGACGGCTCGACGATATGCTCCCGCGCGAGCGTGGCCGGTGCAACAATCGGCGTCGTGCTCATGCGGTGTGCACGGCGTGTCCGCCGAACTCGTGGCGTAAAGCCGCGATCACTTTGGCGCCGAACGACTCCGATTGCCGCGAACGCAGGCGCGTGAGCAGCGACAGCGTGATCACCGGTGCCGGGACGTCGAGGTCGATGGCTTCCTGTACCGTCCAGCGGCCTTCGCCGGAATCATCCACGTATCCGCGCAAATCCTTGAGCGACGGATCGCGTGAGAACGCCGACTCGGCCAGCTCGTTGATCCACGAGCGGACCACGCTGCCGTGGTTCCACACCGCGGCCACCTGGTGCAGGTCGACGTCGAACTCTTTGGAAGCGTGCAAGATCTCGAAGCCTTCGGCGAAGGCTTGCAGCAAGCCGTATTCGATGCCGTTGTGCACCATCTTCACGTAGTGTCCACTGCCCGTTGGGCCAACGTGGGCATAGCCATCCTGCGGCGCGAGCGCCGTGAAGATGGGCTCGCACACCGACACGGCTTTGTCCTCGCCGCCGACCATGAGGCAGTATCCGTTCTCCAGGCCCCACACACCGCCGCTCGTGCCGGAGTCGACGAACGCGATGCCTTTCGCGCGGAGCTCGCCGCCGCGGCGCACGGTGTCATGGAAGTTGGAGTTGCCGCCGTCGATGATGATGTCGCCGGCGGCGAGGTGCGGCAGGAGCTGGGCGATGGTGTCGTCCACGGGTTTGCCGGCGGGCACCATGATCCACACGACGCGCGGAGCCGAGAGCTTGGCGCACACGTCGGCCAGCGATGTGGCGGCGATCGCGCCTAACCCAGCCAGCTCTTTCACCACGTCCGCGCTGCGGTCGAAGGCGACGACCTCGTGTTTGGCGCCGAGGAGCCGTCGCGTCATGTTGCCGCCCATGCGGCCGAGTCCGATCATGGCCAATCGCATAGTTCCAGGTCCGCTCAAAAGTTAATGCCTAACGCGCCGAGCGCCGTCCGGAGGTCGGAGGCCGACGTGAAGTGGATGGTGTGGAGGCCGGCGTCGCGCGCCGGCTCGAGGTTCTCCTCACGGTCGTCGATGAACACGCTGCGCGCCGGCGGCGCTTGCGTGAGCGCGAGCGCCAGCTGGTACGCGCGCCGCGCGGGCTTGGACACGCCTAACCAGCACGACGACAGGAACGCGTCGAAGATGTCCGTGAGCCCGAAGCATGCGATGCGGTAGACGTTGAGCGCCTCCGACTCGTTGTTCAGCGTGACCATGTGATACCGGCCCGTGCCGGCGAGCGAGCGCGCCAACGCGATCGTGTCGGCGTTGGCCACGCTGCGGCTCCGCATGAACGCGGTGAACGCATCGCGCGTGAAGTCCCGCGGTTGGGCGAACACGGTGTGGTCCAGGTACTCGTCCATCGTCATGGCGCCGGTTTCCCAGGCGCCGACGACGGCATCGTGCCGGTGCTCGGCCTCCGTCGGGTCATAGCCGAAATGCTTCGCTGCTTCGGCGCGATCGGCGGTGCACCAGCCGGGAGTGCCCAACACACCGCCGACGTCGAAGAACACGTGCGTGATGCCGTCGTCGCGCATCGCGCGAGATGCCGTCACGCCCGCGACGCGACCCCGAGCGCCTGCCGCTTGCCCGCGATCACGCCTAACAGTTTGCGTAACGAGACCTCGAACTTCTCGATCCCTTCGTCTTCCAGTGTCTGCGTGACGTCATCGAAGTCGATGCCGGCGTCGGCGACCTGGTGCATCGTCGCGCGCGCATCATCGGCGCGCGGCGTCAGCGTGCGGCGCACCACGCCGTGCTCCTCGAACAACTGCAGCGTTTCGGGCGGAACGGTGTTGATCGTCTCCGGTCCGATGAGGCCCTCGAGGTAGCGGACATCGCCGTAGCGCGGATTCTTGGTGCTCGTGCTCGCCCAGAGCGGCCGCTGCACGCGCGCTCCGGCGTCGCGAATCTTCGTCCAGCGCGGTCCGCTGAACAACTCGCCGAACAGCTCGTAGGCCAGCTTCGCGTTGGCGATGGCCGCCTGGCCTAACAATGACGTCGCGGTGCCACCCAGTTTCTCGAGCCGCTTGTCGACCTCGGTGTCCACACGGCTCACGAAGAACGACGCCACGCTGGCCACACGGTTCACCGGCTGGCGCCGGGCGATGCGCGCTTCCATCGCGTTGAGGTACGCCTCGGCCACTGCCTTGTAGTGCTCGACCGAGAACAGCAGCGTGATGTTGATGTTGATGCCTTCCTCGAGCGCTTGCTCGATGGCGGGCCATCCTTCGCGCGTGCCGGGGATCTTGATCATGACGTTCGGGCGCCCGACCTCGCGCCACAGGCGTCGCGCTTCATTCAACGATCCCTGCGTATCGCGCGCCAGCGACGGGCTCACCTCGATCGACACGAATCCGTCGGCGCCGTCGGTGGAGTCGTAGACGGTGCGGAAGACATCGGCGGCCATCTGCACATCTTCTACCGCGATCGCCTCGAACGCGTCGGCATCCGATTTGGCGCGGATCTCGGGACGTCCGAATGCTGCATCGTAGTCCTTGCTGCCGGCGATCGCGCTCTCGAAGATGCTCGGATTCGAGGTCATGCCGCGTAGTCCGTCGGCGACGCGCGCGGCGAGGTCGCCGCTCTGGATCATGTCGCGCCGCAGGTAGTCCAGCCAGACGCTCTGCCCGAGGGCGAGAAGCGCCATCATCTTGCTCGTCGTATGGACGGTAGTCATCGATCCTCCCGTTAGTCGTCAGCGATTCAGCATCGCGCGCGCCGCGGACACCACGTGCTCCGCCGTTAGGCCAAGCTCGCGGTAGATCCGCTCGTACGGCGCCGACGCGCCGAAGCGCTCCAAGCCGATCACGACGCCCGAATCGCCCACGAGCCGATACCACGGTTGCGGGCTCGCCGCTTCCATGGCGATGCGATGATGCGTCGTGCGCGGTAATACCTGGTCACGGTACGTTACCGGCTGCGCAAAGAACCGCTCGATGCTCGGCACACTCACCACGCGTGCGCGGATGCCGGCGCCGAGCAACGTTTCCTGCGCCGCCAGAAGAATGTGCACCTCCGAGCCGCTGCCCAGAAGGATCACATCCGGTGTTCCATCGCCGTCGCCGTCCGACAGAACATACGCGCCGCGGGCGACGCCCGACGCGGCCGCATAGCGTGTACGGTCCAGGATCGGCACGTTCTGTCGGGTGAGCGCAAGCGCCACCGGACCCGACGTCATCTCGAGCGCCGCAGCCCAGGCCTCGGCGGTTTCGGCGGCATCCGCCGGCCGGAACACCGTCATGTTGGGAATGGCGCGCAGCGCCGCCAACTGCTCGATCGGCTGGTGCGTTGGTCCGTCTTCGCCGAGTCCGACCGAGTCGTGCGTGAACACGTAGATGGGGCGGATCTTCATGAGCGCGGCGAGCCGTGTGGGCGGTCGCATGTAATCGGAGAAGATGAGGAACGTGCCGCCGAACGGAATGATCCCGCCGTGCACGTACATCCCGTTCATGATCGCGGCCATGGCGTGCTCGCGCACACCATAAAACAGATTGCGTCCCCGCGGCGTATCGCGCTCGAGACGCTCGCTGGCGCTGATGATGGTCTTCGTGGACGTGGACAGGTCGGCGGCGCCGCCCACGAGCTCCGGAATCTTGGGGCCGAGCGCGTTGATCACCGCGTTGGACGCGGCGCGCGTGGCGATGCCCTTCTCGTTAGGCTGGAACGTCGGCAGCGCGGAGCGCCATCCGTCGGGCAGCTTGCGCTCGAGCCGGCGCGTGCGCTCGCGCGCCGAGTCGGGGCGACGGCCCGCCCAAGCATCGCGGCGGCGTTCCCAGTCGGTGCGGAGCGACGCGCCGCGCTTGCCGGCCTCGCGCCACGCGGCGAGCGCCTCGGGCGGCACGTGGAACGTGTCCAGCCACTGCCACCCGAGATTCTCTTTGGTCAGCTTGACTTCATCTACGCCTAACGCTTCGCCATGGGCCGCGGACGTATCCTGTTTGTGCGGGCTGCCGTAGCCGATGTGCGAGCGGACGATGATCAGCGTCGGACGGTCATGCACATCACGGGCCTGTGCCAGCGCGCGGTCCATCACCGGCAGGTCGTTCACGTCCGGCACGCGGATGACGTTCCAGCCGTAGGCCTCGAAGCGCGTGCCCGTGTCGTCACTCATGGAGAGTGAGGCAGGGCCGTCGAGCGTAATGCTGTTGTCGTCGTAGCAGACGATGAGCTTGCCCAATCCGAGGTGTCCGGCGATGGACGCGGCCTCGTGCGAGATGCCTTCCATCAGATCGCCATCGCTGGCGACCACGTAGGTGCGGTGGTCGATCACCGCGTCTTCCGGCGTGTTGAACTCGGCGGCCAGGTGATATTCGGCGAGGGCCATGCCCACCGCGTTGGCGAAGCCTTGGCCTAACGGACCGGTGGTCGTCTCGACGCCCGGCGTATGGCCGTACTCGGGATGGCCCGGCGTCTTGCTGCCCCATTGACGGAAGTGCTTGAGGTCCTCGAGCGTTACGTCGTATCCGGTGAGATAGAGGACGCTGTAGAGGAGCATCGACGCGTGGCCGCAGGAGAGCACGAAGCGGTCTCGGTTGGGCCAGTCGGGGCGCGCCGCGTCGTAGCACAGATGCTTGGTGAAGAGCAGATAGGCGAGCGGCGCCAGCGCCATGGGCGTGCCCGGGTGCCCCGAGTTCGCTTGCTGCACCGCATCCATGGACAACGTCCGCACCGTGTTGATGCAGAGCTCGTCCAATTCGGACCCACCGGTTGCGCTCCGCGCTGCTCT
>JAICLH010000117.1 GCA_025927495.1 Gemmatimonadaceae bacterium | reverse complement strand
TCTCCATAGAACCGCGCGATGAGGGGCGCGATGGCCGCCGTGAGCAGCGCGATGACCACGCCGACGGCGCCGTTGATCCAGAACAGACTGCTCGCCTCGTCGTGCGTGAGCACGTTGCGCTGGATCGTGACGCGCGAGAGTCCGATGTCCTTGAAGATCGTGAGGAATCCGGTGACGACGGTGACCATGCCGATGAGGCCGTAGTCGCGCGGCGTGAGGAGCCGCGCCATGACCATCGTGGCGAGCAAGCCGATGATGAACTGCGAGGCCTGCGATCCGACGGTGAACGCGCCGCCGCGAATGGCGCGGCCGGCGACGCCTTCGCGCAGATCATCGGTGCGAAAGTACTGATCGCGATCGAGCGAGACAGTCAACGGGAAAATTGGATAAGGAAAACCAGACGCTCGTGACCGTGCGCTACCGGATCGCGGCGGTCGCGACGTCCGGCGCCATCCCGGTGTCCTGCCGGACCTCTCGCGCGTACGGGAAATACCGCTTGAGCTTCAAGAACTGTTTTTCGTACAAGTGCCAACTGAGCAGCGACAGAGCAATGGTCACGCCAGTGACGCCGACCAGGACCACGATTCCCAACGGGACGCGCGAGCCCATCACCTCGGGCGGGGCGAGCGTCCACGGCGCGGCCGTGTTGAAGCCCCACAGCACGAACTCGTGCAGGATGTACATCGCGTAGCTGTAGCGCCCCATGAAGCGCATGGTCGTGCTGGTGAAAAACCGGTGCGTCCGCGATCCCGGCGGCGCGTCGAGCGCGGCCAACAGCAGTCCGCCTAACGCAAACACGATGAGCGGGAACCCGACGCTGCCCACGGCGGCCGAGGCGAGGTCGGAGCGCGAGAGCTCGGTCCAGATCATGAGCGCGAGCGCGGGGCCGGCGCACGCGAGCGCCGCCGGCTTGAGCCATCGCGCGAGCGCGGCGGCGCCGCCCGGCCCGCGCAGCGTGAGCGCCATCATGGCGCCGAGCAGGAGACCCTGGGCGCGAAACGGCGTGAGCAGGTAAAGAGCCTTCGGGTCCTGACCCGTGAGCACCCAGAGTCCGCACAGCCCAACGCTGCACGCGATGAGCGCCGCGCACAGCTTGACCAGTCGGTCGCGGCGGACCAGGAGCACGATGAAAGGCCAGATGAAATAGAACTGTTCCTCGACGGCAAGCGACCAGAAGTGCACCGTCGGAAACGGCGGATATCCGCGCAGGTAGTAGCCGAAGTTGCCCATGTAGAGCCACTCGAACCATTGCAGTCGATGCAGTTGCGCGATGGCGTCGGCTGGATGCGGAAGCAGGTGCGGGATGATGAAGTACACGGCGAACAACGAGCCGTAGAACAGCGGGAAGATGCGCACGATCCGGCGGCCGTAGAAATTGCGCAGGTAATGCGCGCCGTTTTTCGTGTCGCTCAGGATTCCTGTGATCAGGAATCCCGACAAAACGAAAAACAAATCCACGCCCACCCAGCCGAGGTTCGAGAGGTGCCAGACGAAACCACCGGCGCCGGGCAGTGAGGCGTGGGTGGGCGGATAGATGTTGTTGATGAGGACAAGGGTGATGGCGAGGCCGCGCACACCGTCGAGCGCGGGCACGCGCGGCTCGGTGGACGATCCGGCAACGCCGCGCGCCAGCCGGGTTTCCAAGGCCTGCGCAGTCACGGTCGCATCGTCGCCGGCATCGCCGCTAAGGCTCTAGCGGGCCGCGAGCGCGTGGGCGACGCGTTCACCCGCCTTCCCGTCCCAGCCTTCCGGACGGGGCGGCGCCGGCGTGCGCCTAACGGAACGCACCGCGGCGGCGAGCGCCGCCGGGTCGGGCACCAACTGGTTGGTCCCTTCCGTGATCGTGATCGGCCGCTCGGTATTCTCGCGTACCGTTAGGCACGGGACGCCGAGCGCGGTGGTTTCCTCCTGCAGTCCGCCGGAGTCGGTGACCACCACGTGCGCGCCCTGCACCAGGTCGAGCATCTCGGCGTACGCCACGGGCTCCATCAGCTTCACGGCGCCCATGTCGATGCCGGCGTCGCGGAGCCGCTGCTGCGTGCGCGGGTGCGCCGGGAACACCACCGCGTAGTCGCGCGCGAGATCGCGCAGGGCGTCGGCGATGCCGGCGAGCCGGCGCGGCTCGTCGACGTTGGAGGGCCGGTGCAGGGTGACGACGACGGCTTTGCCGTCCACGCCTAACTTGGCGCGGAACCCCGACGCGCGCGCCATCGGCAGCGCGTGGAGCAGCGAGTCGATCATCACGTTGCCCACGAACACGATCTCACTCTCCGGCTCGCCCTCGGCGCGCAGCGTTGCATCCGCGTCGCGCGACGGCGTGAGCAAGAGCGACGCGAGACGGTCGGTCACGATCCGGTTGATCTCTTCGGGCATCGACCAATCGCGGCTGCGGAGCCCCGCTTCGACGTGCGCCACGCGCAAGCCGAGTTTGACGGCGACGATCGCGGCAGCCATGGTGGAATTGACGTCGCCGTACACCACGACCCAGTCCGGCCGCTCGCGCTCGAGCACCGGCTCGATGCGCTCGATGATCCGCGCTGTTTGCACCGCGTGGGATGCCGATCCGACACCCAGGTCCACGTCGGGTTGGGGAATGCCCAGGTCGCGGAAGAATGCGCCGGACATCGCATCATCGTAGTGCTGGCCGGTATGGACGACAGTTTGCACCAGACCGGCCTGGACGGCGGCGCGATGGACGGGCGCGAGCTTCGGGAAATTTGGGCGGGCGCCCACGACGTGCAGGAGCTTCATCGGATCGAATATACAGAGCGCCGGTCGTATGGGGACTCGACGGTGCGCGTGTCCCTAAAGTGCACTTCGATCACAAAAAGATGTGTCTGGGTCACAAAACGTGTAGGGAATGCAAGGTCACATTGCTGGGATGCCATCTCGCCGGACGAGACACAAACGACCACGACACCACCGATTTGAGTCTATGCGTGCACCAAACCGCGGGCATTCGGGTATTTGATACGACGGGCGAAGCGCCTGGCGAGCCCATGTGTGCGCGCACTCGAACATCGCAAATTGTGATGTTTCGCTCTTTCCCGTTTGGAGTCGAATTGTATGATTACGAGGCTATTCTCTTAGGGGTGCCGGTGCCTTGAGCACGCCGATCCAAAGCGGCTTCATGATGTTGCGCAAACCGATGCCGGTCGCGCGCTCGATCCACTGGGTGCCAGGGGGATCCGAGGGTGCGGCGGCAGTTTCGGGTGCGGAGGTGCCGCTGTTCATCACCCAGGGCGCGCTGCGCGAAGCAATGCGCCATCTCCGGTCCGATCCCGAGCAGGAGCTCATGGGCTTTCTACTCGGCAACCTCTTCGAGTGTCCGGATACTGGATCGCGCTACGTAGTCATTACGAGTGCGATGCGGACGGGTCACGTGATCGGGGAAGTCGAACCGGTCCAGATCCCTGAAGAAGAATGGTTGGGCATGCAGCTCGAGCTGCGCCGGCGGCGTGCCGGGCTCATGGGTTGGTATCACAGCGCGCCGTTCGTCGGCAGCTCGCCGGCCCGACTCGACCTGGAGACGCAACGAGACCGGTTCCGCGAGTCGTGGCAGTCGGGACTCGTCATTGCGACCACCGGGCCGGAACCCACGGGCGGCTTTTTCCGCTTGGCCCAGGACGGTTCGCTCAACGGGATGCTCATCCCGTTCGACGAAATCGTCGAAGACGACGCGGTGCTGCCCGGCGGCCGGAAGCGCACGCTCATCGACTGGGCGAACTACCACTCGGAGCAGCCGGTCGAGAGCGACCGCTCGGAACGGCGCCCGCACATGCCGCCGCCGCGGCGCGCCACGCCCGAGCAACCGGATCCGGCGCTGGGCGGGATGACCAGCCAGCCGACACTGCCGGTGATGCTGCCCGAGGCGTCGCTGTTCGACGAGGACCTGCCGCTTGCACCCATGCCGGAGCCGCGGCGGTTTCGGTTCGGCGCGATGGCGACGGTTCTGTTAGGCGTCGGCGCAGTGGCGGCCGGGCTCTGGTGGTGGAGCCACCGCGAGGCGTTCGAGCCGCCATCCGCGCTGTCCGGCGTATTCTCGTCGCACCAGGCGTCCGCGCCGCCCGTATTGCGGGACACCACGGTATACGCGCCGCCGCGCGATACGTCCGGCCTGGGCGGCGGATCGATGGCGGCGGCGGCGCCCCCGCCCGCGCTGCCTAACTCGACGGCCGTGTCGAATCCCGCGACGGGGCGGACGCCGCCGGGCGGCACGATGTCGACCGCGCCCGTGCCCGCGCCGCCGTCCACGCGACCGGCGCCTAACGCAACGGCCGCGCTGCCGTCCGCGCCCGCGCCGGCCGCCGCGCCGCCGGATGCCAGGATGCAGCGGTTCGACGCGCTGGCGGACTCGCTGGAAACGGCCATCCGGAACTTCCAGGACCGCGACGCCGACTTCACCGCCAAGCGTCTCACGTGCCGCGGACTCGGCGTCGGATACCAGAGCGCGGACGATGCGTATATCGCGGTCGCCCGGGCATACAGCAGCGTGCGCGCCACCATCGATGCCACGCGCGACGCGCGGTTCCGCAAGCTCTCGTCGCAGATCGGCGACGTGAACAACACGTTCGACGCGTCCAAGTGCCCGCGTCCGTGACATGCGACTGACACCCGACGAAGACGACGACCGCGGCGACGACGTCGATGACGTCGACGATCTCGAGGACGAGTTTCCGTTAGGCGACGGGAAGGTTGATACCGAGGCGATGGTGGTGTGCCCGTACTGCGGCGAACCGGTCGACATCGCCCTCGACCCGGCCGGCGGCACGGACCAGCGGTACGAGGAAGACTGCGAGGTGTGCTGTCAGCCGTGGGAGGTGCACGTGGCCTACTCGCGCGACGGCCACGCCGCCGTGACCGTCACGGCGCTCGAATAAAGGCGGACACACCCGGACACAGCCGGACGTATTCGCCGGACTTGAGTAGATCTTACGTATCCGCCTCCGGTGTCTGGCGAGCATCCACGAGATGGAGAGCGGACAAACCCGGACACAGCCGGACAAAGCGAGTTGTTTGTAACTGATCGAGATGCCGGCTTCGACAGGCCAAAAAGCACTCTTGCTCTGTCCGTCCGTGTCCGGCTTCGTCCGCTCTCACAGTCTTAGGACTTTCATCGTCGCCGGAGGCGGACTCGCGAGCTCAGTAGTTCGCACGTGTCCGCGTCCGCTGTCTGGCGGGCATCCACGAGTTGGATAGCGGACACACCCGGACAAAGCCGGACACAGCGAATTGATTGTTGGAAACCGCTCGAGATGCCGCCCTTGAACCAATAAGAAAAAGCTCCTGCTTTGTCCGTTCGTGTCCGGCCTCGTCCGCTCTCACAGTCGTAAGACTTTCATCTTCGCCGGAGGCGGATTCGCGGACGCAGCAGTTCGCACGCGTCCGCCTCCGTTGTAAGGCGATCATCCAAGAGTTGATAGAGCGTCGAAACAATAAAAGAGCCCGTCACTCACGCGCGTCCGACTCAGTGCGCCGGATCGTGCTGCACCGCGAGGTCGGGCCCGCTGTCCTCGGCTGCATCGTCGTCCTCGGCGTCCGGCCGCAGCGCCCGCAGCACCGTTCCACCCGCCGCGATCGCACCCAGGATGATGTAGAGATAGAAGGTGTAGAACCGCCACCAGATCAGCGACGCACCAAAGATCGTCGACGGGATCGCGTGCCCCAGCGTCTCCTTGAACGCGACCTCGATGAACCCGCCACCGCCCGGGACCGCGACCACCACGCTGCCGTACATCAGCGCGATAGGCCACAGAATGAGCGGCGCCGCCGGCACGTGCACGCCGAACGAGTAGACGATGATCGGCAGAATCGCGAGGCGCAGCACGATGTGCACGATCGACGAGAGCAGCGCGATGCCCGCCATGCCGAAGCGCATGTCCTTCATGCCCTCGATGCCGCGGCGCAGCTGCTCGAGCACGTTCCGGAAGGAATGCCACCGCGCGCCATGTACGCCGAGCCGAGCCAGCCATCGCGGCGGCGTTTGGTTCATGCCGCGGCGCGCCAACACGAAGCCCAACGCGCCCGTGCCTAACACAAAGGCGGCGTACATCGCCACCAGACTCGCCATGCCCGTGATGATCCCGCCCGCATGGCGGAACGTGAAGAACATCGCGATCGCCACGATCGCGAGCGAGATCATCTCCAGAAACAGCTCGGCGTAGATCACGAGGATGATGTTCGCCGAGGACATCCCGGCTTCCGTCATGATCAGGAAGCGCGCGGGCTCGGCGCCGCTGCGGGCAGGCGTGATGGCCGCGCCGAAGTCGCCGCCCGCGCTCGCGCGCAGCGCCACGCCGAACGTCATCGGAATGCGAAGCGACGCCGCGCTCAACCGGACCTTTGCGCCGCGCGCGCCGAGCTCGAGCAGCGCGACACCAAGCAGCACGCCGTGCGCCGCCACGCTGACCGTGACGGTGTGATCCGACGTCGGCCAACTGGTGAGCACGATGTACAACGACACCCCGATCGCCGCGGCAAATGATACGATCGCGAGAAGCCAGCGGGCGGGCGTCATGAGCGCAAGGGTATGGTCGCTGGGGTCCGGTAGGTGACGACGGAGACGATCGGCGCCGCGAAATCGAGAAAGGGTACAGCGACCAGCGGGACTTCAGTAGGCCAGCACGCCCTTACCCATCCCCCGATGCGTCGTGCCTGGATACGGCACCGACGGTCCCTTGAGCACGTCCCACAGAATGTGGTTGAAGAGATTGTCGTCCGACTCGTCCTCCAAATCGAGGTCGAGGCGGGCTGATGCCTTCGCACCGGGACCTGACGCCGGATTGCGATCATCGAGCCGCTGCGCCGGAGCCTGTGCGTAATACGGCGTCAGGTCGGGCGTCTCGGTGAACAATCCACGTAGCGGGCGGCCGTAGTAGTCGAATTGCGATAGGGAACCGAGGTGCAGGATGTCGGCGATCGTGGCAATCACATCCGTCGTGTTCACGAATCGGTGCACCACACCGGCGTGGCTGTACGCGCTGATCATGAGAAACGGCGCGCGGTGCGAATCGACGTGGTCGGGTCCGTTCTGCGCGTCGTCTTCCACGACGAACACAACTGTACTGCGCCAGAAGCGAGAGCGGGAGAGGGCTTCCACCAACCGGCCGAGAGCGAGGTCGTTGTCGGCGAACGCAGCGCGCGGCGTCGGCATGCCGGCGCGGGCGCCAGACGTGTGATCGTTCGGGAGCCGGACGATTTCCAACGCAGGCAGGTCGCCGCTCTTCTCGAAGGCGTGAAGTTCATCGAGCCAGCGATCGACGCGCGTCTGGTCGCGGATTGTGAGATCGAAGCCCGGGAAGGCCGAATCGGTGTGCGTCGCGAGGAACGGTTTGTCGCCGCGATACGACTCGGGCAGGTCGTGCCGGCCCGGGAGCTCGCTGGTGCTCACCACGAACTCACCGTAGTTGCGGAAGGTGATGCCGGCGCGTTGGGCGGCGTTCCACAGGTAGCCCGTCGATGGTGAGGCGACGTCGTCGTCGACGAGCTCGTTGCGATTCGCGCCTTCGTAGTCGTAGTATGGCCGCCGGTCGGAGTAGTTCGGGGACACGGTCTTCTCGATGTAGTCGCCCGAGTACGCCGCGGTGGACCAGTTGTGACCCTGCGCGCTCACTTCGGCGTTGGTGAAGAATCGATCGAAGATGCCGAACCGCTCAGCCAGTGCGTGATGGTTAGGCGAAGCGGCGCGCGGGAAAAAGAGCAGCGACGTGTCGCCATCGGCCTGCGGAAGGTCGCCGAACACCTGGTCGTAGGTGCGATTCTCTTTGATGATGTAGATGACGTGGGCGAACGGCGGATAGTGGCGTGCGCCGCGCGCGGACGCCGGCTCGTCCCAGCGGTTGGCGCGGGCGACGCGCGCCGAGTACGTCGCGAGCGCCTTGCGCGATGCGTCGCCCAACACGATGGTCGACAGCGTCCCGGTGAGTTGGCCTAACGTGTAGTCGCGCGGCACGCGACTGCTCGGCAGCGACGGTGTGGGCCCGCGCGGGTTGGGAGCCGTGCCCGTGCCCTTTCCATTGGCCACGAGAATCGTATCGCCCGCCGCGAGGATGGCCGACGGATACCAGTCCACGGGTATGCGGCCCAGCAGCGCGGCGCGGGCGGAATCGGCGAGGACCGAATCACTGGAGACATCGAACACCGCGACCGCGTTGGCATCGGCCTCGGCGGCGAAGAGGCGGCGGCCGTCGCCCGACAACGACAGTGCGTTAGGCGTACTGCCTTCCGACGGACCGGCGGGCGGCGGGTCGCGCAGCTCGCCGACCACGGCTCGACGCTTCGTGTCCACCACGCTCACGCGATCGGTCGTTGCCGACACGACGTACAGCCGCGCGCCGTCGCGGCTCGCGACCATGGCCGATGGATGGCGGGCCACGCCAATGCTGTCCGATCGGGTGAGGCGTCCGTCGGATCCGGCCGCGTACGTCCACACCGTGCTCGCGCCCCACGAGGACACGTACACGGCGCCGTCGGGCGTCACGGTCACGCCGTACGGATAGCGGCCCGAGGGCAGGCGCTGCGCCACACGGCGGCCGGCCAGGTCGATGACGGCCAGCGAATCATCGAGGTTCTCCGCGACGTAGAGCGTTTGCCCGTTAGGCGAGAGCGCGAGGCCGGCGGGATAGCGCGCTCCTTCGTGGCCGCGAGCGGGATGGGGACCCAGCGGCAGGCTGTCCGCCAGCACCGCCGTGTCGCCCTGCCAGTCGTACCGGTACACGAGGTCGCCGTCGGCGCCGGACACGTAGAGCGCGCTACCGTTAGGCGCGAACGCGAGACCGACGAACGCGGATGGCTGGGCGAGCGTCTGCACCACGCGGCCGCTCGCGCGATCCACCACTTGAATGCCCTCCTCGCGCCACCCCGAGAGCAGCAGCACCAGGCGCGTGCCATCGGGCGAGAGCGCCATCGCCAGCGGCATCTGGCCTACGGGGGTCGTCGTGCCGGCCGGATCGAGCGCGACGCCCGTGGGCAGGCGGCGGTGCGCGTCGTCCGGCGACCGCGCATCGCGCGCAACCGGAGCCGAATGGCGGCCGCACGCGCCGGCGATGAGACAGAGCGCGACGAGCGCGCCACGGAGCGTACACCGCGGCATCATGCGTTAGGCAGTAGTCATGGCGCGGCGGGCGGGATGGCCCAGATGTCCACGCGATTCCTGGTCGGGAGCGGAACCGCGACCCGAAGCCGGCGTGTGTCGACGCCGATGTGCGCGGCCAAGGGGAATCCGGTGATTGCGGTCAACCGGTCGCCGTCGCGAATCGTGAGCGAGGAATCCTTCCAACTGGTCACGACCAGACGCCCGTCCGGAAGAATCGCCGCGCCATCCATTTGCCCGCGGTTGTAGCCGACCGTCCGCGGCGCCGCGTCACCCGGACGCCACGCGAAAATGTTGCCGCTGCCGAAGGACACGATCATGAAGCGCTTCCCGCGCCGGTCCCAGACGAGATCGGTCGGTCCGCGCAGGGAATCGCTCGCCACCGCAACCGATACCGCATGGTTGCGATCGACGCGGAACACGCGATTGCCGCTCGACGGGTTGCCGGCGGGATGCGCCGGATCGAGCAGCCCGGGATCCGCGATGTAGAGCGCCCCGTCCGGCCCAACCGCTACGCCGCCTAACGCAATCGGATGCTGGGCCGCGAGGCTGATGGACGGACCGGCGGCGCCCGTGCGCGCATCGAACGCGCGCACGGCCTCTCGGTCCACCACCCAGAGCGTGTCGCCTAACAGAGCAAGGCCTTGCGGCGCGTCGAGGCGCGCGCCGTCGCGGCCGTTGTCGATGAAGCGCAGCGAATCGATGCTCCCGTCCGGATGCATCCGGCTGATGAACGCGTCGTGCGCACCGGCCGAATCGGCGCCGAGGTTCGCGACGAAGAAGACGTCCCCGGCCGAATCGTATTTCGCGGCCACGGGTCGCTCGAATCCGCGCACGCTTGCCGCATGCGTCGGCGGCACAAATGGCTTGTCCGGCGGCTCCGCTTTCTTTCCACTGTTGTCGGGCGCACCGCACCCGGCCAAGACCAACACGAGCAGAAGAACTCGGCGCACGCTGAGGGGGCTTGAGGGCTCGAGTCGAGATGCTTCCGACGGAAGGGAACGCGCCGGTCGTGCGTCCGTCAAGCGTAGCCACGCGTAACGGTTTCTCGGCGACCGCCCTTTGCGCCCCGTCCATTCGGTCAGGGCGTCTCGAACTTGCGTCGTATACCGTTCGGATAGTCCCTCGAAGGAGTGTCGCCATGGCCACGCGCGAGCGTCTCATCCTCTCGGCAACGGAACAGGACCGCCCCGGCCTGGTCGCCGAGCTCAGCGGATTCATCGCCGAGCGCGGGTGCAACATCGATGACAGCCGCGTGATCGTGTTGGGCGGTTTCGCGGGACTGATGTTTCTCATTTCCGGATCGCCGCTCGAGATTGCCGCGATCGAGAGCAGCGTGGCGTCCCTCGAGCGCACGAACGGGTTGCGCGTGACAGTGCGCCGGCTGCGCGACCGGGTCGTGCCGCCGGCCGAGGTCCAGACGACCCCGACGTGGGTCGTGACCGCGAGCGCAATGGACCACGAGGGCATCATCCACGCGATCACGGACGTCGTGCGCGCCCACGGCGGCAACATACTCGAGCTCGAGACATCCACCGAATCCGCACCGATGACCGGGTCGCCGCTTTTTGCGATGCGGATGGTCATTACGGTTGCGGAGCGCCACGGGTCATCGATGCGGCTGCGCGAGGCGCTGGAGACGCTGGCGCGCGCCGAGGCGATCGACCTGGACGTGAAGGAGCTGATCGCGAACTGCGTCTGAGGAGACCGAGGGAATGGGGAAGCGCTCGCTGTCGCTCGCTTGGAGAAGCGGGGAAGCGGCGGCGACGCCGCCTGAGGGATCGGAACAACATCAATGGTCTGTGCGACTGGAGTGCCATGCTTGGGGGCCCGCGCGATCCGGCACTCTCCACCCAGAGACCACTGATGTGCTTCCACTCCCTCAGGCGGCGTCGCCGCCGCTTCCCCCAGCGCAGCGCTTCCCCAAGCGAGTGACAGCGAGCGCTTCCCCAAGCGAGCGACAGCGAGCGCTTCCCTCGATCTCCCGATCTCCTTCCCTCTCCGCGGTCCTCTCGGTAAGATCGGCGCGTCGCGCAACTACCGAGGACTCGAGTGAGCACTGCACGCCTGTGGGCAGCGGCGCTGGTCGCGCTGCTCCTTCACGCTGCGCCGTCGTTTGGTCAGGCAACGGCATACGACACGTCCATGTTTCACGCGCTGCAATGGCGCGAGATAGGTCCCTATCGCGGCGGCCGATCGGTGGCCGTGGCCGGCTCGGCGGCGCGGCCGTACGAGTTCTGGTTCGGCACCACGGGTGGCGGGGTTTTCAAGACCACTGACGGCGGCGCGAGCTGGGCGCCCGTCACCGACAAGTATTTCGGCGGGACCATCGGCGCGATCGGCGTCAGCGAGTCGAATCCGGACATCGTGTATGTCGGCGCGGGCGAGTTCGATATCCGCGGCAACGTGTCGCACGGCGACGGCGTGTGGAAGACCACCGACGCCGGCAAGACCTGGGACTCCGTTGGCCTAACGGCAACTCGGCAAATCTCGCGGGTGATCGTCGATCCGCACAATCCCGATGTGGTCTACGTCGGTGCGTTAGGCCACGTGTGGGCGCCTAACCCCGAACGCGGCGTGTACAAGACCACCGACGGCG
>JAICLH010000159.1 GCA_025927495.1 Gemmatimonadaceae bacterium | reverse complement strand
GCCTGAGGGGTGGAAGGACATCAGTTGTCCCTGGGTGGAGAGTCTCGAATCGCCGAGGCTCGCGCGCATGGCACTCACGTCGTGCAGACCATTGATGTTATTCCGTCCCTCAGGCGGCGTCGCCGCCGCATCCCCCAGCGCAGCGCTTCCCCAAGCGAGCGACAGCGAGCGCTTCCCCATTCCCCATAACCGCTATCAGAATCTCTGACGCAGCTCACTAGAACACCCGTCCCGCGTGCATGAGGAAATGCTCGACCACCGGTCCCAGCGACAGCGCCGGAAAGAAGGTGAGCGCTCCGACGATCAGAATCACGGAGATGAGGAGGACGACGAACAGCGGCGTCGTCACCGGGAACGTCGCCGCCGACTCCGGCACGATGCGCTTTTCGGCCAGAAGACCGGCCATCGCCAGCATCGGCACGTGCATCGCGAACCGCCCGATGAGTGTGTTGAGTCCGAGCAGCGTGTTGTAGAAGTAGGTCGACCCCGTTAGGCCCGCGAAGGCGCTGCCGTTGTTGGCGGCCGTCGAGCTGAACGCGTACAGAATCTCCGACAGCCCGTGCGGGCCGCCATTGTTGAGTCCCTTGAGGCCGGCGGGCGTAACCGCGGCGAGCGCCGAGAGCACGAGGATGGCGCCGGCAAACACCAGGACGTACAGCATGGCCATCTGGACTTCGCGTGCCTCGATCTTCTTGCCGAGATACTCCGGTGTGCGCCCCACCATCAGTCCGGCGATGAACACCGTGAGAATGATCATCACGATCATTCCGTACAGGCCGGCGCCGGTTCCTCCGAACACGACTTCGCCTAACTGCATGTTGACCATCGGCACCATCCCGCCCACGGGCGTGAACGAGTCGTGCTGGCTGTTTACCGCGCCGCACGACGTGGCCGTGGTCACCGTCGCAAACAACGCCGAGTTGACGATGCCGAATCGCACCTCCTTGCCTTCCATGTTGCCGCCAGGATTCGTGGCGCTCGCGGCGACGTCGATGCCGCGCGCGGCGTGAATCGGATTGCCGGTCGCTTCGGCGCGATAGGACGTAGTGATGCCGATGAACAAGAGGATGTACATCGCCGCCCAGATCGCCCAACCGTGGCGTTGGTTGCGCGCCATGCGGCCGTACGTGTACGTGAGGCCCGCGGGGATGCAGAGCATGGCGAGCATCTCGAGGAGGTTCGTGAACGGCGTCGGATTTTCGAATGGATGCGCGGAGTTCGCGTTGAAGAATCCGCCGCCGTTGGTGCCGAGCTCCTTGATCGCTTCCTGGCTCGCGACCGGACCCATCGCGAGCACCTGCTTCGCGCCCTCCACGGTGGTCGCCGTCACGTAGTGCGACACGTTCTGGATCACGCCCTGCTGCGCGAGCGCGCGCGCGAGCACCACCGACATCGGCAGCAGCAGGTACAGTGTGCCGCGCACCAGGTCGACCCAGAAGTTGCCTAACGTGCCCGCCGACCGCCGCACGATGCCGCGGACCAGCGCCATGGCGAGCGCGATGCCGGTGGCCGCCGAGGCGAAGTTGTGAAACGTCAGCTGCGTCATCTGCGACAGATACGACATCGTCGTTTCGCCGGCGTACGACTGCCAGTTGGTGTTCGTCGTGAACGACGCCGCGGTCTCGAACGCCTGCCGATCCGGCACCGCGCCTAACCCCTGCGGATTGAGCGGCAACAGGTGTTGGAGCCGCAGCACGGCGTACGTGAGCAGCATGGATGCCGCGCTGAACGCGAGCATCGACACGGTATAGCGCGTCCAGTGCTGGTCCTCGCGCGGGTCGATGCCGGCGATGCGGTAGATGAAGCGCTCGGCGGGCGCGAGCCACGTGAACGATCCATCGAACACGCGCACCATGTACAGGCCCAGCGGCTTCGTGACGAGCAGCACGAGGGTCGAGAAGATCCCGATCTGCAGCCAGCCGTTCGCGGACATATCAGAACCGCTCCGGCCGCAGCAGCGTGTACAGGAGATAGAACAGCACGGCCACCGCGACGATGCCGGCGACGACCATCTCCGTGGTCATGGCGACTGTTCGTCGGCATCGCGCCGTGCCCCGAGGGACTGGCACGCGCGCACATAGCCGACCATGAGCGCGAAGAACGCGATGGTGCCGAGGACGTACAGAACATCCAACATGTGCGTCGATTCCCGATTGATCCGTCGTGCAGCTCATCGCGCGGCCGACGGACTTCGCCGCGCGAGCGTACGCTAGGCAACCGGGCGTCAACGCCGCGTCAAAATCGGGCGGTTAGACACCTAAAAAAAAAGTCAATGTGGCGGGGTGCGGTGGACTGGAGACAATAAGGGAAGAGGGAAGCGCTCGCTGGCGCTCGCTTGGGGAAGCGCTGCGCTGGGGGAAGCGGCGGCGACGCCGCCTGAGGGAGAGGAACAACATCAATGGTCTGCACGGCGCGGGCGCCACGCGCCAGCCCGCGCGATGCGGCACTCTCCATCCAGAGACCACCGATGTCCTTCCACTCCCTCAGGCGGCGTCGCCACCGCTTCCCCCAGCGCAGCGCTTCCCCAAGCGAGCGTCAGCGAGCGCTTCCCTCTTCCCTGTTGTCTGCGACCAGATCAACCGCCGGCAGGCGTAGCGAGAAGATGCTTCCGCCACCGGGCCTCGACTCGTAGCGCACATCCCCGCCCTGCGCCTCGGCCAGGCCGCGCGCGATCGTTAGGCCGAGGCCCGAGCCGCCGATGTCGGCGGGCACACCGGGCGGGCGGTAGAACGGCTCGAAGATCCGCTCCTGCTCGGCCTCGGGCACGCCCGGTCCACGGTCGGCCACGCTGAACACCAGCATCGGGCCGTCGCGGGCGACGTCGAGGTCCACCGGCGTGCCGGGCGCTCCGTACTTGAGCGCGTTCTCGACCAGGTTGCCTAACGCACGAAGCGCGTGTACGAAGTCGAACCGGCCGAGCAACAGGGGCGGGGGCGCGCCGGCGTGCGACCCATCGCGGACACGGATCTCGCGGCCGCGCAGAACGCCCGCCACCCGCTGCCGCACGGCGCCGATCAGGTCCTCGGCGGCGTTCACTTCCGGTGTCAGGACCAGCGCGCCGCCCATCAAGCGGGATAGGTCGAGCAGATCGCCGACCATCCGGCCCAACCGGTCGGCTTCCTCTTCGATGGACGTCGCGCGCGCGTCGCCCGCGTGCGCCCCTTCCTCCTCGATCGCACCCGCGAGCGCCTTGATCGTGGTGAGCGGGGTCCGCAGATCGTGAGACACCGCGGCGAGCAGCGCGTTCTTGAGCCGGTCGGCCTCGCGCAGCGCCTCGGCGTGCGCGGCTTCGTCCGTTAGGCGCAAGCGCTCGACGCCCAACGCGGCGTAATACGCCAGTGCATCGAGGAACTGGCGCTGGTCGGCGCGCAACGCAATCGCCGGCGCGCCGGCCGCGCGCAGGACGCCCACTGTGCGCTCACGCACGCGGAGCGGCAGCAGCAGCGTGCGCACGCCGCCGCCTACGAGCCAGAACGCGCCCGATGCTGGGACGGACTGCGCCACCGCCTGCGCCGGCGCTACGTGCGTGAGACCATCCACCCGGACCATTGCCGGGAGACCGTGCGCACCGACCCACGCCGCGAGCGAGACATCATCTTCCGGCGCGGCTTCGGCGCAGCCATCACCGGCGTGCGCCACGCGTTCGAGCGCCACGCGCTCGGGCGAACTGCTGTCCTCCGCGCTGCCGCGCCGTAGGTAGATCTCGCAGCAGCCGAGCGCCAGGGCAGACTGAATGACCTCGGCGATGGCGCGCAGAGCCTCGTCGGCGCGGGCGGCGTTGAGCGCCTCCGCGCCTAACGCAGCCAGCCGCTCGACCTCCGCCGCGTGGCGCCGCGCCACCTCGGCCCGCTCCTGCGCCCGGCTCAGCAACTGTGTCGCCACGACGCTCGTGAGCAGAAACGCCACCAGCACCAGCCAATCGAGCGGATTGGTGACGATCACGGTCCCGTATGGCGGCAGGAACAGGTAGTCGAACAAGAGAAAGGCGCCGATCGCCAGCACCAGGCCCACCACACGGCCGCCGAAGGCGCTTCCGCCCAACACCACGAGCAGGAATACGAGCGCGACGTGCGCCTTGTCCAACGACGACCGCACCGCCACCATGCCGGCCGTCGACACCGCCAGCGCCAGCGCCGCGATCACCCACGCGCGCAGCCGCGGCCGGCCCAGCGCGTTAGGCACCATCGCGCTCGACGGTGCCGGCGTCCAGCGTCAGGCGATACCCGACGCCGGGTTCGGTGAGGATGAACAGCGGCTGATACGGATCGCGCTCGAGCTTGCGCCGCAAGTGCGCGACGTACACACGCAAATAGTGCGCGGTGTCGCCGAACGTGTTCCCCCACACCGCGTGATAGAGCTGTCGATGCGTTACCGGACGATCGGCATGGCGCACGAGCACCTCGAGCAGCGACCACTCCGTTGGTGTGAGGTGAATGACCTCGCCCGTTGGGCGGCGCGTCACCGCGCGCCGCGCGAGGTCGATCTCGAGATCGCCACCGCCAACGCGCACCGGTGCATCGCCGCCCGGCACACGCGGCATACGCGCGCGACGCAACTGTGCCCGCACCCGCGCGCGGAGCTCGGCGAGACTGAACGGTTTCGTCACGTAGTCGTCCGCGCCCGCGTCGAGGAGCGCCACCTTCTCGTCTTCGGCATGACGCGCCGTCAGGACGATGATCGGCGCCGTCGACCAGCGCCTGAGCGCGCGCACCACGTCCAGACCCTCCATGTCGGGCAAGCCGAGGTCGACGAGCACGAGGTCAGGGCGGCGCGACGCCGCGCGCGCCAAGCCCGTCGCGCCCGATTCGGCATCGATCATCTCGACATCGTCCGACAAGAGCGCGTCGCGCACCGCGGCGCGAATCTTTGCTTCGTCGTCGATGATCAGCACCGAGAGCCGAGTGCCGGCGTCCGCCGTTGGGCCGGCGCGGGTGTCGCGGTTGGGCATTGTAGACGTGGACATGGGTCAACCGTCTTCGCCTCAAAGGTACGGCACGGCGATCACCCGTGCCCGCAGTATACGCTCGAGCTCGCCACTCGCACGACACCTTGCAGGGTTCTCCTGAAGCGCGTACGGTCTAGTGGGTTCGGGTTCGACCATCCACCCACTGGAGGTGTGCATGCGCCCTCTGTCTTTCATCACAGCAGTTGTCGCGGCCGCGTGTTTCGTTGCGCCGATCACACTGAATGCCCAAGCGACTGCGACCACCGCGACAGTCACGTGCAAGGACGGTTCGACGTCGAAGGCCGGCAAGGGCGCGTGCTCGCACCATGGTGGTGTGAACAAGAGTGCCGCGGCAACGTCGGCGACATCGAGTCCGTCTCCCGCGGCCTCGCCAAGTCCCTCACCTGCACCAGCAGCAGCTGCCGCGGCGACGCCGCCCAAGGGCGCGACATCGACGGCCACCGCCGCCAGCGGCGCGTCCGAGAACAACGATCCCACCCGCGCGATCGCCAAGTGCAAAGACGGGCTCTACTCGCACAGCAAGCATCGCTCGGGAACGTGCTCGAAGCACGGCGGCGTCGCGCAGTGGTTGCAACCGAAGCCGTGATGACATTGTAGCGGACGGCTTCCGTCCGGGAGGACGCCATGGGACTGCTCGATAACGTGACCGGCAAAGTGAACGACCTCGAGTCCGCGATTCCGCAGGGCTCGGAGCACGCCGGTCTGATGGGACAGGTCACCGATTTCGTGCACGCGCACCCGGGCGGGCTCGCGGGTCTGGTGCAGACGTTCCGCGAGAAGGGACTCGGGGACGTGGTGAACTCGTGGATCTCGCGCGAGCGCAACCAGCCGGTGACGGCGGCGCAGATCGAGAGTGTGTTAGGCAACGAGAAGGTGCAGGCGCTGGCGGCGAAGCTCGGCGTGTCGACGTCGACGATTTCGACGGGCTTGGCGACCGTGCTGCCGCAGGTGGTGGACAAGCTCACGCCCGAGGGCACGTTGCCGGGTGCGTCCGCGGCTCCCGTGGCGGCGCCGATGCCGCAGCCGCCGCAGGCGACGGCCTAACGACAGGGGAAGCGCGCGCTGGCGCGCGCTGGGGGAAGCGCTGCGCTTGGGGAATGGGGAAGCGGCGGCTACGCCGCCTGAGGGTAAGGAAGGACATCAGTCGTCTGTGGGTGGAGAGGACCGCGTTGCGTGCGCGCATCGCGAGTCCCGTTCCGCGCGGACCATTGATGTTATTCCATACCCTCAGGCGGCGTAGCCGCCGCTTCCCCATTCCCCAAGCGAAGCGCTTCCCCAAGCGAGCGCAGCGAGCGCTTCCCGTTATCCCGCTACAGGCCTTTCCGCCTCAACCACCGGCATTACCTGCTCGGCGAACCGCTCCATCTCCTCGAGCTGCGGACTGCACTGCAGCAACAGCAGATTGAGCCCGACCTTCTCGAGGTCGATGATGCGCTCCGCGATTTGCTCCGGCGTTCCCACCAGGCCCGCACGCAGTCCGCGGTTGGACACCGAATAGTCCTCGAGACTCACTTGCTGCTCGAGCTTCGTGTTCGTGACCCAATCCTGATAGTTGGCGTAACCCGGCGATCCCTGCGACACGTTCGTGATCCGCTCGAGCTCGTGCTGCGCCTCGGCCTCCGTGTCGCGCACGATGACGTACGCGGCCATACCGTATGTCATCGGCTCCGCATCGACCGACTCGCGGCGACGGCGCATGTCCGCGATCTTCGGCGCGATCCGCTCGGGCGGATCGCCGTGCATCACGTACGCGTCGCACGCGCGCGCGATCAGCGTCTTCGCCGCCTCGGATTCGCCGCCGGCATAAATCGTTGGGCGCGGCCGGCGCGCCGGCTTGGGCTCCACCACCAGGTCGTCGACGTTGTAGTAGCGCCCGTGGTACGTGAACGACGGCTCGTGCCACGCGCCATCCAGCACGTCGAGCCACTCCGACGTGCGCGCGTACCGGTCGTCATGCTGGTCGAACTGCACGCCGTACCGCCGCGCCTCGTCCGACCACCAGCTCGACACGACGTTGAGCGCCAGCCGCCCGTTCGAGATCTGGTCGATGTTCGCCGCCTGCTTGGCCAGAATGGACGGCGAATGGAACGTCGGCCTAACGGCGACCATGAGCTCCAGTTGCTCCGTCACCGCCGCCAGCGCCGCCGCCGTCGACCACGCGTCCATCGCCGGCGCGTCGATTCCCTTGATGTCGTTCAGAAACAGTTCGGCGATGAGCGTGATGTCGTACCCGATCTGCTCACTGCGCCGCGCCAACCGGCTCACGTATGCCCAACTGCTATCCATGTTTTCGTCCGGCACGTTGCGCAGCCACCCGCCGAACACCGGAAGCCAATATCCGTACCGCATTACGCTGCCTCCACCTTCGTCAAGCCCGCGCGCGCCTCGAGGTAATCCACCAGCCGCACGAAGGGATCGAACCCGATGACGTTCGGCGCGTCGGCCACGAAGTTGGACAACGCGTTCACGTCGTAGAAGTAGTGTGTGCCGTCGCGGTCGTCGACGAGATACTCGATCCCGCCCACGTCCAATTTCGCCGCGCGCGCAATCCGCTCCACCTCGGCGATGATCTCGCGCGGCGGATGCGCGGCTTCCACACGCATGCCGGTCTTGGGCGCGTCGATCGCGCACGCGCCGCGCACCAGCTCGACGCCGTCCGTGCGCTGGCACGCGTCGGCCGGACACAGATCGAACGAGCCGGTCGCCGGATACACGTTGATCGCGTACAGGTACTCGCCGCCCAGCGTCTCGACACGCGTGATGTGCCCATCGCGCATGGGACACGACTCCTGCACCAATGCCACACCGTCGATGCCCAACGCAATCGAGCCGCGCGCGGCCTCATCGGCCAACGCCTGCGGCGTGTCGTAGCGCACGATGCCGGCCCCACTCCCGCCGACGTTGGCCTTCACCAACACCGGGAACCGCAGCTCGCTCGCGGCGCCCGGCGCCTCTCGCGCGTCGTTGATGACGACGGCGCGCGGATAGGGCAGGCCTAACCCATCGAGCAGGTCGAGCTGCGTCGCCTTCGACAACTCGAGCGCGTACACCGCCGACCCGTTCACCGTCGGCACGCCAATGCGCTCCAGGTGCCGCAGCCAGTGCAGCGTGTAGTACAGCGACTGGGCGTGCCCGCGCAGGTACGCCGATGGGCTCGCGCGATTGAACACGAGCGAATACGGCGACTCGCGCTCCGACGGATCGAACCGGTGCGACGCCGCGTCGAGCTTCACATACGGCGTGCCGCGGCGATCGAGCTCGGCGAACAACGGCCGGAACCAGTCGGGATGCTCGTGAAAGATGGCGATCGGTCGATCGACGACGGACATACGCCTCAACGCTCCATGGTAGACGAAGACATCACGCCGCGCGCGGCGCGCAGCCCCTCGGCCAGCGCCACTGCTTCATCGGCCGCCCGCCGCACTCGGCCTAACAACGATGCGTTAGGCGCGCGGTCGGTGAACTCGGCGTCCGTACCGTAGATGCCGGCGGCGATCACGACCGCGCCCACGCTCGCGAGCAGCGGACGCAGCCCGTGGTCGATGCACAGCGCGTGCGCCGGACCGCCGCCGGTGGCGATGGGAATCGCCGCCTTACCGACTAACGCACCGGGCGCGAACAGATCGCAGAACACCTTGAGCAACCCACTGTATGTCGCGCGGTACACGGGCGTGCTCACCGCCACGATGTCGGCCGACGCCACCGACGCGAGCGCCTGCTCCACGTCCGCCGACGCGCGGCGACCGAGCAACGCGTCGGCCGGCAAGACCGCAAGGTCGACCAGCGCCGTGGCCCCGCCCGACTCGCCTAACGCAGCCAGCACGTCCTCCAGCAGACGCCGCGACTTCGACGTCGCGGACGGACTCCCCGAGACCCCGACGACCGACAAACGATTTGAGCTCAAAGGACCCATTGACACACCAACACGTGAACCGCGCCGAACCGTTCCCCTCCCCCGTTCCCCACGCCCGGGATATGAAACAGCCCGACTCTTTCGGAGGGAGGCAGAGTCGGGCCGGACTCGAGCGCGAGGTGCTGAGGCCTAGTAGACCGCGTCTGAGCTTCGGATAGCAGTCAGGGAATGGGGAAGCGGGGGCGGGCGCGCGCGGGGGGTCGCGCGGCGCGGAGGGGAGCGGCGGCGGCGCCCCCAG
>JAICLH010000063.1 GCA_025927495.1 Gemmatimonadaceae bacterium | reverse complement strand
CGGAATCGCATGTTCGAGTGCGACGTGCCGCAATATTCGGCGCAGAAGCCGTTCCAAGCGCCGGCGGAGTCCGGTGTGAACCACAGGTAATTCGGCCGTTCTTTGTGCACCACGTCGCGCTTGCCCGCCAACTGCGGAATCCAGAACGAATGGATTACGTCATCGGTGCGCAGCGTGAAGCTCGCCGTGCGGCCCACGGGCAGATAGAGCTCGTTGGCCGTGGTGATCTTGTACTGCGGATAGCGGAACTCCCACCACCACTGGTGTCCGATCACCTCGACCTGCACCGAGCCCGCGGCGGCTGCGGCTTGCGTCTCGAAAATCGCGCGGACACTCGGCACGGCGATGACCGCGAGGATCACCGCCGGAATGAGCGTCCACGTGACTTCGAGGGTCGTGTTGCCGTGCGTCTGCTGCGGGGTCGTGGCGTTGGGCCTCGTGCGGAACTTGAACAGCGCCCAGATGAGGGTGCCCTCGACGAGCACGAAGACGAGTCCGCCCAGAATGAGCAGGAGGTACGTGAGTCGATCCTCGGTGCGTCCAATTTCGGAGTGGGCGCCGAAGACAGTGTTGGGAAATCCGGCGCACGCGGCGATGCCGAGGACGAGCACCGGAGTCAGCGCGGCGTAGACGGTGCGGCGCGCGCGATGAAAACCAGTCATCCCGAATCCTGATAGACGTTCGATGAGCGGACGCGTGGAAGGGGCACGTCCGAGGTTGTGCGTTTGGCGCGGAAGGTACCGGTTCACACAGGGTAAATCAAGGCGAAAGGCGGGGCGTGCTGCACATCGCGCGCCGCGGGCGCGACACGATGGAGAATGTTCTACGCACACGGGCGGTGCGATTTACGTGACGATGTCGAGCCGCGCGTTCGGTCGTTCTTCACGTCCGACCTTGTGCTGGCGCCGGCCGTTCACGCGCACGATATCGGCGGTGAAGTCGTACTGGCCGTTGAACAACGACGAGCCCACGCCGTACGAGTCGACGGGCACGCCGCCTTCCTCGAACGCGCGAATCTTCTCGACGGTGAATCCGCCCGACACCACGATGCGAACACTGCTGAAACCCGCGCGGTCGAGTGCGCGCCGCACGTTCCACACGAGCTGCGGATTCACGCCCGTCGGCGCAAAGCTTCCCATCTCCGGCAAAATCGATTGGTCGACCATGTTTTCCGATGTGTCGAGCCGCACGCCCCACAGGCGACGCCCAAGCGCGCGTGCGACGTCGAGCGACGTGCGGACGCAATCGTTGTCGTAATCGACGAGCGTAATGATCTGCACGGCGGAATCCATGTAGCTCGCGAACTTCCGCGTCGCGGTCACGGTGTCGCCGTCGTACGCGGCGATGAGTGCGTGCGGCACGGTGCCAATCCCGCTCGAGCCCCACCAACTCGCTTGCGCATCGGTGGACACGCCGATCGCGCCGGCCACGTGTGCGGCATAGCCGTCGCCGGTCTGCACGAGCCAGTGATCGTGCCGAGCGGGAAAGAACAACACGGTTTTTGGCTTCGCCGCATCGACGACGCGACGCGTGTTGGTCCCGACGCGCGTTCGTCGCGCCAGCACGCCGAGGTAGAGCGTCTCGAGGTGGGCGAAGCCGTCGTAGGGTCCGTCGATGGTCATCACCGTTTCCCACGGTGCGATCGCGTCGCCGTCGTAGAGCGCACGCACCTCCAGCGCAGGCCAGTCGTCCGCGCACAGCTTGAGGATGGCGATGGCTTCATCCATGCCGCCCAGGTAGGCGTGCGCCTTACCGAACACCTGCATCCTGACGTGCGGGGCGTGACGATCCGCTGTCAGGATGTCGCGTGCGCGGACGAAGTACTTGTCCGAGTAGTATCCCTCGCGCATGCGCTCCACCGGGAGATGGAACACGGCGGGATCCAGGCGCTGGCGCGTCACTGTCCCACGACGACGACCGCCTAACGGACGCGCTCGGCGCCGGCCATGCGCACCGGATCGAGGATCTCGTCGAGCTGGTCCTGCGTGAGCAGATGGGCCTCGAGCACCACATCCTTCACGCTGCGCCCGCTCTCGAGCGCGGTGCGCGCCACCTGCGTCGCAGCCTCGTAGCCGATGGCCGGCAGGAGCGCGGTGACGACCCCGATCGAGTGGTCGACGAACCACCGGAGCCGCTGCGCGTTAGGCGTAATGCCCGTCACGCAGCGCTCGCGCAGCACCTGGCACGCGTTCCGCAGTTCGGCCAGCGCGCTCAGCAGGCGGTATGCGATCACCGGCTCGAAGACGTTGAGCTGCAGCTGTCCCGCTTCGGCGGCCACGGTCACCGTGACGTCGCCGCCGATCACGTTGAAACACACCTGGTTCACGACTTCCGGGATGACCGGATTCACCTTGCCCGGCATGATGGACGAACCGGGTTGCATGGGAGGCAAATTGATCTCGCCCAACCCGGCGCGCGGACCCGAGCTGAGCAGCCGCAGGTCGTTGCAGATCTTGGAGAGCTTCACCGCGCACCGCTTGAGCACGCCCGAGAGCTGGACGAAAACGCCGGTGTCCGCCGTCGCCTCGACCAGATCAGGCGCCGTGATCAACGGCAGCCCTGTGATGGTCGCCAGATGCGCACGCACGCGCTCGGCGTACCCGGCCGGGGCGGTGATGCCGGTGCCGATGGCCGTCGCGCCCATGTTGATCTCGCGGAGAAGACCCTGTGTCTCGCCCAAGCGATCGACGTCCTCGAGAATCGTGTGTCCGAACGCCGCGAACTCCTGGCCCAACGTCATCGGAACCGCGTCCTGCAGCTGCGTGCGGCCCATCTTGAGGAGCCCGGCGAACTCCGCACCTTGGTCGAGGAATGCGCCGGCGAGCGCGCGCATGGCGTCGCGCAGCTCCTCGATGCTCGCGTGCAGCGCGAGCTTGATGGCCGTGGGATAGACGTCGTTGGTCGACTGCGAGAGGTTGACGTGCGTGTTGGGGTGCACGATCTCGTACGCGCCGCGGCGGTGGCCGAGCAGCTCGAGTGCGCGGTTGGCGATGACTTCGTTGGCGTTCATGTTGGTCGACGTGCCGGCGCCGCCTTGAATCATGTCCACCACGAAGTGCTCGTGGTGGCGGCCGGCGCGGATCTCGCGCGCGGCGGCCACGATCGCATCGCGCAGCGGCGCGGCCAGCAGTCCGAGGTCGGCGTTGGCGAGCGCGGCCGCCTCTTTCACGGCGCCGAGGGCGCCGATGAGGAGCGGAAACTCGCGCACCGGGACGCCGGTGATGGGGAAGTTCTCGAGCGCGCGCAGCGTTTGGATGCCGTACATCGCGTCGTCGGGGACGTCGCGTTCGCCTAACAGGTCGTGCTCGCGGCGGCGCCGTCCGTCGGTGAAGCCCAGCATGCGCCCGTGGCCGGCGAGCGTCGCGTCGGCCGACCGCAGGCGCTGCGAGATGGAGCGCGCGGCGCGGGCGACGAGCTGCGCGTAGAGCGCGGGCCGTTCCTGGAGGATGGCGCGCACGTCGAGCGTGTTCCAGAACACGATGCTGCACGGCTCGAGGGTGCGCGCACTGGTGCCGTGCGGCGCGTCCTCCTCGAGGAGCACGCCTTCGCCGAGGGCTTCGTCCGCGCCTAACGTGGCCAGGCGGACGGCGCGGCCGTCGCCGCCCTTCTCGATCGCGACGCTCCCACTCTCGATGAGCGCGAAGAGTCGGCGCGGGTCGCCTTCGCGGAAGATGAAGCGGTCGGCATCGAAGGACGCGGAGCCGGCGACGGTGGCGAGGGGTTCGATTTCCTCGGCGGACAAGCCGTGGAAGAACGCGAAGCGTCGGAGGTCTATCATGCTCGCCGTTAGACGTGGGCCTTGTCGTTTAATGCTTGTTCAGCAAGGTGGAATCGGACAAGCGAACGCGCTGTGTAGGCGTGTCTGAACGCGGCTTCCCGTACGTGACGCCGTAGATGCTGGCCTCGGCTTGTGCCAGCCAATAGGTGACGCTGCTATCACTCGTGGCCGGTGATCCGATGGCAAACGCGATGTGTCCAGGATAGATGAGCAGGTCAGCCGGGAGACCGGGGTCGTTGGGCGCCAGATACGTGCCGATCGGGTCACCGCTGGGATTCTTGAGGAGTGGAATAGACGTCCCTCGGGTGATCGTGACTCCACACACTTGCTGAACGATCCAGTTGACGAAGCCATAGCAGTCAAAGTGCTTGGTGTCGTCGCAGCCTTCGCCAAAAACCACCTGGCCGTTCAAATGGATGGGTGGTTTCACGTTGTAGTCGACGGGTTCTCCCGCGCCCGAGCCCAGCACCTTCCTCGGCGTGAGTTCGGTTCCCCAATTGGTTTGCGAGGCGCTGGCGTACCGGGCTATGAAGGCCGCAAGCCGCGGATCCTGTTCGGGGAACGGGACGAGGAAATTGTGACCGTTTGCAACCGCAAGGCAGCGTCCGCTGCAGACGAACGGCTTGTTCTCCACCTTCTTCCACGCAGCGCAAAACGCGAGATTCGTGTTGGTGTCGAATGACAAGACTGTCGGCGCAAACAGGGACAGATTCTGCGCGCTTGGGATTTCGCCATCTCCGCCCCACAAATAGTGGGCGCCTTCGTCCGCGAGCTGCTTGGCGACGCTGAGAAGCCGTTGTCGCACCGACATCGTTTGGGCCGCATTAGTCCTAACGGCATTCGCCATGGATCGTTCTCCTGACTCGACGAGATGGTGCGTTGCCGCGGTTCTCGAATCTTGAGCATGTTGCACGGCCTGCTGGAAAAGCGGAAGTCCATTCGGCGATCCGCGCTGCTGCTCGGCTCGGAATCGGCGCCGGCCGTCGGGTTGCTTCCCCTGGTGCGTGCGATCACATTCGCCGGTGCACACCTCTCGATTGGAGACGACGATGGCGATGTCACGGCGTGAGTTCATCGGGGCCGGGGCAACGGCGGCGGCCGGACTGGCCCTCGCGCAACCGCTCACCGTGCAATCCCGGGGCGATGCGGCCGCCGTTCGCGGCCTAACGGCGGCCGATGCGCGGCCAGCGGTCATTTCCAGCGCCAACGGTATTCGCGGGGTGGCCAAGGCGCGCGACATGATGCTGCAGGGCGCCGATCCGTTGGACGCGGCCATCGCCGGCGTCAACATCACCGAGCTCGATCCGAAGGACCACTCGGTCGGGTTGGGCGGCCTGCCGAACGAAGATGGCGTCGTCCAGCTCGACGCCTCGTGCATGCACGGCCCCACGCGGCGCGCGGGCGCCGTCGGCGCGCTCGAGGACATCGCCACGCCGTCGCTCGTCGCCAAAGCCGTGATGGACTACACCGATCACATCTTTCTCGTCGGCGCCGGAGCGAAGAAGTTCGCGCTCGAGATGGGCTTCAAGGAGCAGGACCTGGTCACCGAAGAGAGCCGGCAAATCTGGCTCAAATGGAAAGCGAACCACGACCCCAACGACGCCTGGCTCGACCACGACGACGATGTGAAAATCGCGTTCACGCACGGCACCATCAACATGAATGCAGTCACTGCGTCGGGTGATGTCGGCAGCGTGACCACGACGAGCGGCTTCTCCTACAAGATCCCGGGGCGCGTGGGCGACAGCGCCATCGTCGGTGCGGGTCAATACTGCGACAACGACGTCGGCGCGGCGGGAAGCACGGGGCGTGGCGAAGCCAACATCAAGATCGCCGGCGCCTTCTTCGTGATCGAACAGATGCGGGCCGGGGCGTCGCCAGAGGAGGCGTGCCTCCGCGCGTTGCAACGCGCGATCCAGATGACCGAGACCCGGTTGCTCGACGACCGCAAGCGGCCGAGATACGACCTCACGTATTACGCGATGGCGAAGGATGGCCGCTACGGATGCGCGAACATCTACCAAGGACCGCAGTTCGCGGTGGCGGACGCGCGCGGCGCTCGCCTGGAGTCGTGCGCCTACCTGTTCACGGAGAGCGAGCGGCCGCGCGGCCCGGTGCCGATGCACACGCTCAGCCACTGACGGTCTATGCCTAACCTTGTCCGCGCGGTGCCGGGACGACCGCGGCGCCTCTCGCTCGCGTTCCTGGCGGCGGCGCTCGCCGCCGGCTGCGCCACCGCGCACCCGGCACCAGGCGCGCAACGCGCCACGGAGCCTCGCTTGCAGATCGCGTACGCGATCGCGACGCCGGATACCATCGGCCACCTGTACGAGGTCCGCATCGACATCGGCGGTGCGTTAGGCGACACACTCCGCCTCCAGATGCCGGTGTGGTCGCCCGGCCGCTACGCGCGCATGGACTTCGCGCGCAATGTGCGCGACGAATCGGTGCAGGATGTCAACGGGCATGCCGTACGGTACGATCGCGAGAACGGCTCGCTGTGGCGCATCTATCCCGCGGGCGCGGGTCACGTCACGATGCGCTACCGCGTCTTCGCGGACAATCTGTCGGGCACCTTCAGCGTGCTCGACACGGCGCACGCCAACTGGAACGGCGCCTCGCTCTTCATGTACGTGGTCGGCCACAAGCCCGACTCCGTGTCGCTCGCGGTCACGACGCCGGCAGGATGGCACATCATCAATGGCGCGAGCACGTCGCCCGACCAACGGCAATTCCGGTTCGCCAACTACGACGAGATGATCGACACGCCGACCGAGGTGGCCAAACACTTCGACGTCGACAGCTTCACGGTGGACCACCGGCTGTATCGCGTGGTGGTGCATCACAACGGATCGCAGAACGGGTACCATCAAGGGTTCGTTCGCGCTGTCGAACGCATCGTGCGATACGAGAACACGGTGATCGCGCCGCCGCCGCTCACGATGTACACGTTCCTCTTCAATGTGGGCTACGACGGCAGTGACGGGATGGAGCATCTCTACTCGACCCAGATCCAAACCCGCGCGCCGTGGACCGACTCGGCGTCGGTGATGGCGACGGTGGAGGATGCGGCGCACGAGTACTTCCACACGTGGAACGTGAAGCGCATCCGTCCGGCGCTGCTCGGCCCGTTCGATTATTCCGCCGAGCGCTACCAGCCGAGTTTGTGGGTCGCGGAGGGATGGACGCAGTACTACGGTGAGATCGGTCTGCTGCGCGCGGGACTGGTGAGCAAAGAGGACTACTACCAGACGCTCGCGAACGTCATTGAGGAGAACCTGGAGTCGCCCGGGCGGAAGGTCGTGTCGGCGCGGATGGCATCGTTCCTCGCGCCGTTCTGGGACGGCGCAGCGACGCCGATGCGCGTGGATCGCTCGAGCTTTTTCTCGTACTACACCAAGGGCGAGGGCCTCGCGCTGGTGCTCGACCTCGACATCCGCGCACGGACGCACAATACGAAGTCGCTGGACGACGTGCTGCGTGCGCTCAAGCGATCGAGCTGGGACGCGCCTAACGCAAGCTATTACCTGCAGGGCCGCGGGTACACGGAAGATGACGTCGTGCGCGCGGCGAGCGAGGCGGCGGGCGCCGACCTGGCGACCTGGTTCGACCGCTACGTGGGCGGCGTGGATGATCCGCCCTTCGCGGCATCCCTCGCGCAGGCCGGGTTACGATTGGAATCGCAAGCCGGATCGCACGGCACTGTGTACACCGTCGTCGAGGATCCGAACGCAACCGCCGATCAACTTCTCGTTCGGCACGGCTGGCTGACGGGTACAGTCACGCGCTGACGCCGACCGCCGAGAGGATGCGCGTGAGCCGTACCCGCGGTAGTCGTCAGGTCCCGGCGCCGCTCTTGCCGCCTGGCTTGAATGTCTGTCCGGCAATCTTCTTCGGGATCGTCATGTACACGCACATGTTGCCGTCCACGAGCTCGGCGATCTTGAGGTCCGCGGCGACACTGGCCAGCGCGTAGGCCTTGTCCCGCGGCAGGCCTAACTGCTCACCCAACAAGTCGACCATCTGCTGCACCGCGATGCGCGTCGCCTGCGTCAGCTCTCTGTCCATGCCCATCGTCATGAGATCGGTGGGCGTCTCGGCGCGCGGCCACGTGAAATGCAGATCCTTGCGTACGATCACCTGGAGCCGGCCGGTGAGCGAGGTCTCGATCGCCGTTTGATCCACTTCGCCATCGCCTTGCGCCGCGTGCCCGTCGCCGATCTCGAGCAGCGCCCCGGCTACGTGCACGGGGATGTAGAGCGTAGTGCCGACCGTGAGCGACCGGTTGTCCATGTTGCCGGCGTGGATGCTCGGCGGATTGCTCGATACGCGTCCCGAATCGGGCGGCGGCGCATCGCCGATGCTGCCAAAGAACGGGTGCATCGGAATCTGGATCGTCGAGTCGACGGTCGCGATCATGCGCGCCGTGTCGAGCGGGATGACCTGGGTGTGGCGCGGCTGCCCGCAGTTCTCGGGCAGGAAGCCGCTGCACCCGTTGTACGCGTACGCGATCGGGAACGAGATGCCGAGGATGCGCACCTCGAGCACATCGCCGGGCTCGGCGCCTTCGATGTAGATAGGTCCGGTGAGGATGTGTCCGCCGGGGCCCTTGTCGGTCACCTTCGCCGTGATGTCGCGCAGCGACTGCTGCACTTCGTTAGGCGGAAGGCCCGCGCGCTCCAGGCCCTGCGGCGAGTTGGTGATCAGCGTTTCCACCTCGACGGTGTCGCCCGACTGGACGCGCAGCACCGGCTTCGCCGTGGCGCTGTAGTATCCCCAGGCGACCGTCTCGGGCGTTGCGGCAAGGTGATGAAAGTGCGGGCGCGACTGCGCCTCGATCGCGGGCGCAAATTGGATGAGAAGCAGACCAACGACAAAGGTGACGCGCATGTGGGCTCGCGGGTGGAAGAACCGCGAGGAACTTACGCGTGATCGCACGCGGCCAACAGCCGCGGCGGGTTATGCAGGGGACGGCGCGACGTCGAGCGCGGGCTGTACGACGACGCCGCTGCTGCGGCGCCGCACGGGCTCGGGCGGCAGCAGGATCTCGTCGAGACGGAACGCGGAGATCTGCGCCAACAGCTTGCGCGAGGCGTCGGCCAACGCGGCCGATGCGGCGGCGATTTCCTGAGCGCCCGCACTCTGCTGCTCCGTCGATGCAGCGACCTGTTCCATGGCCGCGGCGAACGATTCGGTGCCGCGTGCGAGGTGCTCGAGCCGAATGGTCGACTCGGCGATGAGCTCGCGCGACTGGTTGGCGGCTTGTTCGATGGCGTGGGTCCACCCTTCCGCCTCGACGACTGCGCGCTCGACTTCGCCGAACGACGTGAGCGCTTGCGCGGTGGCCTGCCGTACGCTCGCCACCGTGGCTGCGGTCCGGCGGCTCGACTCGCGCGAGACTTCGACTTTGTCGAGCAGCGACATCACCATCTCTTCCGTGCGCTCGGCCGCGGTATTCGAATTCGCCGAGAGCTTGCGAATCTCGCTGGCGACGACGGCAAAGCCCTCGCCTTGTTCGCCCGCGCGCGCCGCTTCCATGGACGCGTTGAGCGCGAGCAGCTTCGACTGTCGCGCCATACGGCGGACCAGCGTGACGAACGAGCGAATCTGCTCGAACGCGTCCACGAGGTCGGCCGCCGCCGCCGCGGACGATTCGGCTTCGGCGGCGAGGGTGCCTAACGCAGCCTCGCTCGCGTCGAGGCCGGAGCGGTTGGCGCACGCGAGGGCGCGGAGCGCCTCGTTGCGCTCCACGCCCTCGTGCGCGCCGGCCGACAGTTGGTCGGCGATACCCGACAGCATCGTCGCGTCGGTCGCGGTCCGCGCGATCGCCTGCGCCATTTCCGCGGCCTGAGCGCTCAGCTCGCTCGACGTGTGCGCCATCTCGCCGGCGGCCGTGGACATCTGCTCGGTGCCCGCCGTGATCTCGGCGGACTGCGCAGCGCTCTGTTGGGCGGACTCGCGGAGGATGCGCACGAGGCGTCTGAGCTCCGCGATCATGCCGCCGGTGGCTCTGCCCAACCGACCGAGCTCGTCGTCCTCTCCGATCGGCGCGATGTCGACGGCGAGATCGCCCGCTGCCACGCGCTCGGCCGCCTCGGCGAGAAGGGCGGCGGGCTCGGTGACGCGACGCGACACGTAGCGGCTCAGATAGATGAGCGCGAGCTCGACGATCCCCAGCATCATTGCCGCGCCGAGGAGGATGGATGTCTCGGCGTCGCGTATGTGCTGGAGCGGCTGGCCGACGAGCGTCTCTCGTATCCAGTGGTCGGCCACGAGCCCGAACGCGACGACGACCAGCAGCGCGAGCGTGCCGCCGCCGGCGACGATGCGACGCTGCACCGAGCGCACGCTGCGTCCGAGTGCGATAGTGTCCGCGTCGAGTGTCGCGCGCTTGTGTGCGATGTTCATGGGGCTAGATTTTCACTATGACTTCGTCCACGCCCAACTCGACGGCGGCAAGCCACGCGAGTTACGATCCGAGCGCCGTCGAGCACAAGTGGCAGGAGCGGTGGCGCGCGGACCGGACCAATTCGCCGGATCTCGACCACGCGGAGCGTCCGTTCTACCAGCTGATGATGTTCCCGTATCCGTCGGCCGAAGGGCTGCACATCGGCAACGTGTTCGCGTTCACGGGGAACGACATCTATGGACGATTCCAGCGTCTCCTGGGACACACGGTGTTCGAGCCGATCGGCTTCGACGCGTTCGGCATCCACTCGGAGAACTACGCGCTGAAGGTCGGCATCCATCCCATGGAGCTGATCCCGCGCAACATCGAGAACTTCCGGCGGCAGTTGCGCCGCGTTGGGCTCATGGTCGATTGGTCGCACGAGCTCTCGACCACCGATCCGGCCTACTACAAGTGGACGCAGTGGATCTTCCTGCAGCTGCTCGAGCGCGGCCTGGCGTATCGCGGTAAGGCAGCCGTGAACTGGTGTCCGTCGTGCAAGACGGTGCTCGCCAACGAGCAGGTGGTGAACGGCGCGTGCGAGCGGTGCGGCACGATCGTGGAACAGCGCTTCCTCGAGCAGTGGTTTTTCCGGATCACCGAGTACGCGCCGCGCCTGTTGGCCAATCTCGACTGGATCGACTGGTCGGATAAGACCACGACGGCCCAACGGAACTGGATCGGCAAGTCGGAGGGCGCCGAGATCGATTTTGCGGTGGCGGGATCCGATGCATCGATTCGTGTGTTCACGACGCGTCCGGACACGATTTTCGGCGCGACGTACATGGTGCTGGCGCCGGAGCATCCGTTAGTCGACGCCGTGGCCTCGGCGTCGCAGCGCGGCGCGGTGCGCGCGTACGTCGAGCGCGCGACGAAGCGCGATCTGGTGGCGCGCAAGGTGGGCGATCGCGAGAAGACCGGCGTGTTCACCGGCGGCTACGCGGTGAATCCGGCCACGGGCGAACGCGTGCCGGTGTGGGTGGCCGACTACGTACTCATGGAGTACGGCACGGGCGCGATCATGGCGGTGCCCGGTCACGACGAGCGTGACCTTGCCTTCGCGCGCACGTTCGGCCTGCCGATCGTCCGCGTGGTGGCCGGTCCCGGCGAGGATGCATCCACGCCGCTCACGGACGCGTACACCGACAACGAAGGCGGCCGCGTGGTCAACTCGCCGCCGTTCGACGGGCTGGCGACGGACGAGGCCAAGGCGCGCATCGTGGCATGGTTAGGCGAGCGCGGCCATGCGAAGGCGACGGTGACGTATCGCCTGCACGATTGGACCATCTCGCGGCAGCGCTACTGGGGGCCGCCGATCCCGATCATCTACTGCGACGCGTGCGGCATGCAGGCCGTGCCGGAGAAAGATCTGCCGGTGCTGCTGCCGCCGATCGCGGACTTCCGTCCCGATGACAGCGGCATCTCTCCGTTAGCCCGGCACGAAGAGTGGTATCGCGTGCCGTGCCCCGAATGCGGCAAGATGGCGCGCCGTGAAACCGATGTGTCGGACACGTTCCTCGACAGCGCGTGGTATTTCCTGCGCTACCCGAGCACGGAGTTCGACGACCGTCCCTTCGACGCCGACCGCACCAAGCGCTGGCTGCCCGTGAACATCTACATCGGCGGGCACGAGCACGCGGTGCTGCACCTGTTGTACTCGCGGTTCATCACGATGGTGCTGCACGACATGGGGTACCTGGACTTCGAGGAGCCGTTCAAACGATTTCGCGCGCACGGCCTGCTGATTCGCAACGGCGCGAAGATGTCGAAGACCAAGGGCAACGTGGTGAACCCCGACGAGTACATCGAACGGTGGGGTGCGGACACGATTCGCCTGTATCTCATGTACATGGGCCCGCTCGAGGAAGGCGGCGACTTCCGCGAGTCCGGGATCTCGGGTATGAAGCGCTTCCTCGACCGGTTGTGGGCGTCGGCGCACGAGATGCGCAGCGATGGCACGCCCGATGAGTCGGTGATGCGAAAGCTGCACCGCACGATTCGCAAGGTGGGCGAGGACACCAACCGGTTAGGCTACAACACGGCGATCGCGGCGATGATGGAGTACATGAACACGCTGCGGTCCGGCGAGCGTGTGCCGCAACGCGCCGAGGTCGAGCCGCTGGTGCAGCTGGTGGCGCCATACGCGCCGCACATCGCGGAGGAGCTCTGGGAGCGGTTAGGCCACACGGGAACGATCTTCGCGTCGCGGTGGCCCACGTTCGACCCGGCCCTCGCGACCGAGGATGACATCGAGCTCGCCGTGCAGGTGAACGGCAAGCTGCGCGGCACGGTGCACGTGGCGCGCGACATTGCGCAGGATCAGGCGGTGGCCGCGGCGCTGGGCGTTCCCGGTATCGCCAAGTTCGTGACCGGAACGCCGCGGAAAGTGATTTTCGTGGCTGGTCGACTGCTCAACCTCGTGGTCTAACGCAGGCGCGCGCCCGTCCGCCACATCATTTGGCCGTATCGAGCATGGACCGCCGGCTGCCAATCTCGCTCGTCAGCCGGCGGATGCCGGCGCGCGCCTCCCGGACGACCGGCTCGAGCACCGCGTCGGGCGATCGCCACACCTTGGTGATCCACGTATACGAGTCGAGGGCGTCGGCGCGCTTGCCTAACGATTCGAGCAGATGTGCGCGGAACATCTCGTTCGGCACGGCGAACGCCATCCCGAAGACCACGTTGCGGGTGGGGAGCAGGCCCAGTGCTTCCGCGCGCCGGCCGCTGTCGGCGAGCAGCTGAGCCTGCGAGATGCGCGTCGGCAGGCAGCTGACCACGATACACAGCGAATCCGGGATGGCCGCCAACAGGTGCAGCGCGCCACTCGAGTCGTGCCGCGCCAGCGCCAGGTAGGCGGGGGCCTCGCGCTCGCCCAACGTCAGGAGGCGGCTGTCGTTGGACGTGAGTTGGCCGCGGATGGCCCCACTGATCGCGGCAGTCGCCGCGCGCAGCGCCATCGTGTCACCCGTGGCGGCCCACCAGGGAATCGCGTACACGAGCTGCGGTGACCGGCGCGCCAGTAAAGACGCCGCCCGCCCCGCGGCGCTGTCGCTGGGGATGAGGCCGGCGAGCGCCGCCTCGAACAGCACCTGCGGCGACCTGCGCAGGGTCTCGAGCGCCCGCTGACCGTGGCCGCGCATTGCCAGCGCGGCCGCCAGGTCGGACCGCAGCCTCAGCGAGTCCTCGGCGGACTCGGCCGGCTCCCGTCCCGGAGCGCTCATTTCCGTGAGCAGGTCTACGTCCCGTTCGGCAGAATCCGGCCACTCGTGCACGATCGAATGGGCGAGAAAGAGCTGTTGGAACGGTGCCGCCCGTATCGCGCTGTCTCGCTCCGCGGGCTTGATGTCCGAGTCTACCAAGGACCGCACGAGCTGCACCGCGCTCGCCTCGGCGTCCGTCGGGTGCAGCGCCAGGTAGGCTTGGATGTAGCGCAACGCGCGCGCGCTATCATCGAGCGCGAGCGACTGCTCGATCGGGTGGATGTATGCCGGAGCGAACTGCGAGTCGGCGGCGATCGCGCGGTCGAACGCGTCGATGACCTGCGCGCTCGTGTAGTAGTGCCCCGGCACCGCGCCCATGTGTTCGCGCAGCTCGCCCGCGAAGTACCAGGCCTCCGGATCGTTCGGGTATCGTTCGAGGGCGGCGGCGCTCAGCGCGATCATGCGCTCGAGACGCGACCAGACCAGCGTGTCGGGCTGGAGCATGAGGGCGCCTACGACGGAATCGGAGGCGACGATCAGGCTGTCGCGTGGAGAGAGGCCGTGATTGAGGCGGCCGGCGTGCAAGCGATCGAGTGCGCTCTGTTGGTCGGAGCCAGTCTTCCACGCGCGCACCAAGCCTGCTCGCATCCAAGCGAGCGCGAAGTTGCTGTCGAGCGAGGTGGCGCGTTCGTAGGCGGCTTCGGCCGAGTCCCAGTTGGACGTGCGATACCATTGTTCGCCCTGCAGATACGCCTTGATCGCGGGCAAGGACGCCGAGCCGATCGATCCGCCTAACGAGCCGGCGAGCCGTCGCACGCGGCCCAGCTCCCGCAGCAGCCGCACGCTGAGCGAGTCGCAGAGGCGGTCGATGTGCGACTGGGCGTCCGCGGCCTCGACGTCGCCGATGGACCGCCCCGTCGCCACGTTCACCAGCGTCGCACTGAGGTGCACGGAGTCCGGCCCCGACTCGGAGATGGATCCGTAGACGGCCAGCCCGGCACCGGTCTTTCTGCCTAACGATACAGCCGAGCGACGGTCGGCGCGGCCCGACCACCGCCGGATCACGATGGAGGGCGCGACCGTCTTGAGGGGCCCGGCGCCATCCAGGTTGCGCGACAGGATGTCCACCAATCCTTCGTGCCACAATCCCAGGCCGTCGTCGAACACATCGAACGGCGCCACGGCCACCACGTCCGGATCCACGCGTGCCAGGTGGTGGGTCCGCCAGTACCAGGTGATGGCGCTGCCTAACGCAACAATGACGCCGGCGGCGATGCCCAGGACCACCGGCGTCAGCGCGCGCGGGCGGCGCGGCAACGGCCCGGCGCCCGCGAGAATCGCGTCGCGGAATGCCGCGGCACTCTGGAACCGGTCCGCCGGATCTTTCGCCATCGCCTTCGCGATGGCGCGCGCCAACCCCTCGGGCACCTCGGGACGGATCGTGTGGAGATCCGGCGCCTGGTCGCGCAGATGCGCTGCCAGCACCGCCTGCGCCGTGGCGCCGCTGAACGGCGGACCACCGGCCAGCATCTCGTAGCCGACCACCGCGAGGGCGTAGATGTCGGCGCGCGCGTCGACGTTGGATTCGCCCGACGCTTGCTCGGGCGCCATGTAGCCCGGTGTGCCGACGCCCAACCCGGTGCCCGTTAGGCGCGCGGCGCCCTGCGCCGTCACAATCGCACGCGCGACGCCAAAATCCGTCAGTGCCGCGTGGTCGCCCTCGAGCAGAATGTTCTCGGGTTTCACGTCGCGATGCACCACGCCGCGATTGTTCGCGTACTCGAGCGCGTCGGCGATCTCTTGAAGGATCCGCACCGCATCCGCCACTGGCAGCGGCCGCTCGCGCAAGAGGTGATGACGCAGCGACTCGCCTTCAGCATACGGCATCACGTAATACAAGAGATCGTCGCGCGCGCCCGCGGTGAGCACCGGCAGGATGTGCGGGTGCCTGAGGTGCGCAGCCATCTCGATCTCTTGCTTGAATCGCGCCGCGCTCACTGCGCTCGCTTGCTCAGGCGGCAGCAGCTTCACCACCACACGCCGCTTGAGCGACGCCTCGGTGGCGAGAAAAACCCGGCTCATACCGCCGCCACCGAGCTCTCGCTCTATGACGAACGCGTCACCGAGGGCCTGTTGAAGTTGGGCCTGTGATGAATCCACGGACGCGATGGAACATGTGAAGGATGCGTCAATATGAAGGCCACGCCCGTCGACTGAAAGACCGGCGAATGACTCGTGGATGGTGCCGTTCCTTCGCGCGCTCGGCTCAACGCATCGCGTGTGCCACCAATTCGCCCACGTAGAATCCCGCGACCGCAACGCCGAGCCCGACGACGAACATGTCGAGTCCGGATCGCAACACGCTGCGCCCGGTGAATACCGAACGAGCCGCGCCGACCAGAAAGTGCGACAGCATCGCGATGATGAAGGACGCAATCATCGCATCCAGTCCCCGCATGATGAGAAACGGGAACACGGGAATGAACGCACCCACTGCCGTCGCGAGACCGGTCACCCACCCTTCGCGCAGCGGCGATGCCGCCTGTTCGCCGATCTTGAGCTCTTCCTGCACCTGCTCCTCGAGCATGCGCTTGGGATCGCTCATCACCGTGGTGGCCAATTCTTGCGCCGCCGTGCGCTCCATGCCCTTCGCTTCGTACATGAGGGCGAGCTCATCGCGTTCCACCTCGGGCATGAGCTCGACTTCCGTACGCTCCATGGCGATCTCGTGCTCGTACACTTCCTGTTCGCTCTTCGCGGCGAGATATCCGCTCGCGCCCATCGACAGCGCGTCCGCGATCAGTCCGG
>JAICLH010000301.1 GCA_025927495.1 Gemmatimonadaceae bacterium | reverse complement strand
CCACGACATCAGCGCGCCCCACTTCGCGCCCCAGTTCTTGTAGCCGGGGTTCTCCATCGTCATGCCGTCGGGCGCCATGTAGCCGTCGAGGCTGAGCGCAATGCTGACGAATACCTTGCTCACGATTCTCCTTTCGAATGTTCGGATGTCTGCCTGACGTCCAGCGCTCGCCGCGCGGGAGCGCTGACGCGACTTGCGTCCAGGTCAACCCGGCTGCTCCTCCGCGATGCCGGCCCACTCGAGCGCTTGCGCTCGTTCACTGAACGTGCGGAACTCGGCGATCCTGCCGTTGTGGAACACGAAGCCGTCGGCGAATCGGCCGCCGATCCACTCGGTTGCGCCGTGCAGGCGAACCCGCGCGTGGAGGTAGACGACTGCCTTTTCTCCATTGACGAAGAACTCCTCAGGGTCGCAGCTCCCTTCGGCCCACGTTCCGCGTCCCCGCCTGACATTCTCCTGCACCGCGGCGATGCTGCGGTAGGTGCCCGCCGTTGGAAATCCTTCGGGTTCGATGCGCACGATCTGTGGATCGAAGTCCCTGGTCATTCCCTGCATGTCATTGCGATTGATCGCAGCGTAGAACCGCGTCAGCGCGTCGACTTGCGGGTTCATCCGTTCACCTGTTGTGATGGTTGTCGCGCGGCGCGCCGGTGATAGCGAACCGCCACGCACCCGCGACGCAGCTTCGCGGCTTCAATGATCGTTAGGCTACTCTCCCCGCGTCGTGGCCGGGACCCACGGACACCGGAACTGGCTCCCGGAGGCGGTGGCTGCAAAGACCGTGGCCCCGACCCGGCAATTGCTTCCGTCGCGCGCAATGAGAGTATCGGGCGCGCGCTTGGTAAGGACCTCCCGGGTGGTCTCGGTAACCAACGCCGGTTCCGGCGATGTCGCCAAGGTGCCCGGATGATCCCCGACTGGACCGGCGATCCGGCAGCCGTCAACGACCATGACCATCACCGCCAGCGAAAGGATTGCTCGGATTGTCATAAAACCTCCGGAACTCGACGCCTTACAAACCCGCGATCGCGTAGCCCGGTCACGCGATCGCCGACCTGACGCAGGAGTCAACGTAGCGCCGGGAACGTGGACCCGATTGACCGCAAGGAACGGGCTGGCCTTGCGAGTCGCAACAATTTGTTACTCTGCGGGCCGAGCATCACTGGCCTCGACCCGCGCGAATGCCGCTGCGTGGTCGGCAGCCCAGCGAGAAAGTGTTCGCGCCGGGGCGCCGAGTATTTCCTCTACCGCCGACGTGACGAACGCCGGACGTCCGAGCGCAGCCTGCCACGCAGCGAGGAGCATCTCGGCTACTCCCGTCGGCCACACTCCCGCGGTATCGCGCCGAAACTCGTCGGGCGGCAGCTCCTCGAATCGCAGCGGCCGCCCGACGGCTTTGCCAATCAGGCGGACCTGCGCGGCCTGACTCAGCGACTCGGGGCCGGTCAGGACGTAGTCTCCCCGCGCGTGGCGCGCGTCGATGAGGATGCGCGCGGCGACGGCCCCGACGTCGCGTGCATCGATCGGTGCCGTCTCTGCCCCCGCATAGGGCCAGCGTACGACGTCTCTATTCCGGATCTGCGGCGCCCACCAGTGGAGCGCGTTCGACGCGAACATCCCCGGCCGGATCACCGCGGTGTCGAGCCCCGACGCAGCGAGCAGGCGCTCGACCTCGGCGTGCAGATCACGCATGGGGTTCGGCCGCTGGAAGAACGGATGCGGCGTCCGGAACGGCGCCGAGAGATACAGTACGCGCCGCGGCAGTTCTGGCGAATGCTTCGCTATCCGCTCGACCACGTTAGGCGCGGTGGCTGGCGGTGCGGTCCACACCAGGAATACCGCACCCACCCCATCGAGCGCCGGTTCCAGTGACTCGGGGGCGGTGAAGTCGCCTGCCACGACTTCGACGCCGGCGGGGAACGCCGCCCGCTCCGGCCGGCGCGTGAGCGCGCGTACCGGCGCACCGGCGCGCTGCAGCTCGTCGACCACATGGCGCCCGATTCGGCCGGTCGCGCCGGTCACCAGAGTCACGTGGTTGTGCGGTCGTGTCATCGCGGCCATCAGGACCGGGTCGGCTGGGGCTGGCCAGCCGCCGCCGCTCGCGCGAGCTCCACTGCGCCGATGAAACCGTCGGGATCGTCGACGCACAGCCCGACCCGCCGCACCGGCTGCGCAATCGCACTGAGCAGATGCACGATCATCGGCGCCTCGAGCGTCACCAGCACGTTAGGCGTCGCCGGCTTCGTCAGGTTTCGATAATCCGCGCGCGCCGGCTCTCCGGCTGCCGGCACGTCCCCCCATGACGGTCGCAAGACGGTGGCGATCGTCTGGAGCGGCACGAGAGCGCGAACGCGCCGTCCTATGTGCAGGTCGACCGCGTGCGAGTCGGCGCGAATTGTTCCGCGGCCGAGCGCGTAGTAGCGAGCGATAGGTGAATTTCCGCATGCGCAACGGTTCGGTGTTCGTGGCCATCCGGTACGCATGACGACTCAACGCTCGGCTATCGATCGTCACGTTGGGCGATCATGGACATCAGCCGCGCCCTACTCGGAGTCGTGGTTACCCAACGGGCCGAGCACATCGTCCAGCTCGGTCTCGCCAGGATGCGCATCGCGCCAGCGAAAGTACTCTTCGCTGCGCGCGTTGACGCGGGTCGCCAT